>NZ_BAAFGR010000062.1:0-41856 GCF_041154655.1 Nocardia sp. JMUB6875 | reverse complement strand
CGAGGAGGCTGGAACCGCCACCGAGGTCCCCAGCCCAGCCCCCTCCCCTCCCTTCTCCACGCGTCTTTAATCTTTTGCTCTTTGTCTTTTGTTCTCTTGTCTTTGTCACATCTCGCCCCCGAGCCCGGTCATGCAGGTATGACGATTGCCCACACCTGGCCCGGCTGGGTCGCCACCGCTCTCCTCTGGTTCCTCGCCTTCGAGTTCCTGATGGGCGCGATCACCAAGTTCTGGCCCGGCCCCACGTTCTTCGGGCCCGCCTACTCGGAGAAGTTCCCCGACTGGGGCTGGCCCGGCTGGTTCCGGTTCGTTGTCGGAGCTATCGAGGGTGTCTGCGCGATCCTGCTGGTCCTGCCGTATCACGAGTCCCGATTCCTCGCGGCCGCAACGCTGATCCTCGTCCTGACCGGAGCCGTGGTCACCCACATCATCAATCACCATGGCCCCAAGGAGAGCGTCGCCGCCCCGTTGCACTTGGTGATCATGGCGGTGGTCGCACTGGCGACCTGGCCGACCAATTGGACGGACGTAGTTCAGCCCGGCCATTGGTCGTAGGCGGAATTCACGCCAGGGGCCAGGTAATTTCCAGATCCATTACGTCGAAGCCCGCTGAGAAGTGAGCGAGTCGGGGTATGCCTGCGCGGCCGCCGTGGCGTTCATAGAACGCGATGGCGGGTGTGTTCGCTTCCAGCACTTCCAGGTACACCGGGCGGCCGGGGTATTTGCTGGCGGCCCAGTCGAATCCATGCCGCAGCAGTTTGCCGCCGATGCCGCCTCGTTTGAGGGTCGGGTCCACGTGGAGGTTGTCGATGAGGACTCGGCCGTCCGGCTGGAGGGAGAGGTAGATGAATCCGACCAGGTCCTGGTCGGATTCGGCGACGAACAGATCACCCTCGGCCTGGCCGACGGTCAGGCGGGTGAGCCAGAGGACCTGGTGGTCGTGCTCCAGTGGGCCGTTGAGAAACGACTCCGGCATGATCTCCGCGTAGGCGGTGCGCCAGCTGGCGGTGTGCAGTGCGGCGACCGCTTTCGCGTCGGAGTCGGTGCCGGGGCGGATCCGGATCTCCATGGGGCTCAGGGCCTCTCGTCGAAGGCTCGGAGGATTTCCTCGGCGGCCAGGGCGGGAGTCAGGGAGCCGTCTCGGATCTGTTTTTCGACCTGGCCGCGCAGGGCCTTGACGTTCGGGTTTTCGGTGAGGCGGCGCAGGAGGTTGTCGTGGACCATGGTCCAGGTCCAGTCGACCTGCTGGCGGCGGCGCTTCTCGGCGAATTCGCCCGCCTCGGTGAGAACTCGGCGGTGGGTGAGGACCGTGTCCCAGAACGCGTCGAGGCCGACTCCGTTCAGGCCGGACATGGTGAGGACCGGTGGGCGCCACAGGGATTCGCGAGGGTGGATAAGGCGCATCGCGCCCTGGAGTTCGCGGGCGGCGGCCTTGGCTTCCAACTCGTGGCGGCCGTCGGCCTTGTTCACGGCCACCAGGTCGGCCAGTTCGAGGACGCCCTTCTTGATGCCCTGCAGCTGGTCGCCGGTGCGGGCCAGGGTGAGGAAGCAGAAGACGTCGACCATATTGGCGACGGTGACCTCGGATTGGCCGACGCCGACGGTCTCCACCAGGATGACGTCGTACCCGGCCGCCTCCAGCAGGACGATGGTCTCGCGGGTCGCTTTCGCCACGCCGCCAAGGGTTCCCGCGGTCGGCGAGGGGCGGATGAAGGCGTTGCGTTCCACCGACAGCCGCGCCATGCGGGTCTTGTCGCCGAGGATGGAGCCGCCGGTGCGTGTGGAGGACGGGTCGACAGCCAGGACCGCCACCCGGTGGCCCTGGCCGATGAGGTACATGCCCAGCGCGTCGATGAAGGTCGACTTGCCGACACCCGGAACACCCGTGATTCCAACGCGATTCGAGAGCACCTTGCCGGATTCGGGGGTCAGCTTCAGCAGCAACTGCTGGGCCAGGTCCCGATGGTCGGCGCGGGTGGATTCGACGAGGGTGATGGCGCGGGCCAGCCCGGCCCGCTCCCCCGCCGACACCTGCGCGGCCAGCTGGTCGACGTCGATTACTCGGCGCGCCGCCGCAGTGGCGGCGGGAGCGCCGGGGCCGGAACGGCCGACCCCGGCGGTGGTGCCGAGCCGAGGGTGGTTCGCGCCACCCTCGGTTCCGCGTGCGGCGTCGCTCATTCCGTTGCGCCGGTGCCGATCTCGTGGCCCAGCTGTGCGGCCAGCTTCTGGATCAGGTCGATGGCGGCATCGGCGATGATGGTGCCGGGGCCGAAGATCCCGGCCGCACCCGCCGCGTACAGCTCGTCGTAGTCACCGGGCGGGATGACGCCGCCGACGGTGACCATGATGTCGGGGCGGCCGACATCGGCCAGTGCCTGCCGCAGGGCGGGCACCAGCGTGAGGTGGCCGGCTGCCAGCGAGGAGACGCCGACGACGTGCACGTCGTTGTCGGCCGCCTGCTGGGCCACCTCTTCGGGGGTCTGGAACAGCGGGCCCACATCGACGTCCATGCCGAGGTCGGCGAAGGCCGTGGCGATCACCTTCTGGCCGCGGTCGTGGCCGTCCTGGCCCATCTTGGCGATGAGGATGCGGGGGCGGCGGCCCTCGGCCTCACCGAACGCCTCGACCAGCTCGATGGCCTTGCTGATATTGGTCACCTTGCCTGCCTCCTCGCGGTAAACGCCGGACAGGGTGCGGATTTCCGCCTGGTGGCGGCCGTACACCTTCTCCAGCGCGTCGGAGATCTCACCGACGGTGGCCTTGGCGCGAGCCGCGTTGATGGCCAGGGCCATCAGGTTGTTGTCCATGCCGCCCTCGGACGAGGCCGCCGCACGGGTCAATTCGGCCAGGGCCTTCTCGACCTCGGCCGAATCACGTTCCGCCCGCAGCTTTTCCAGCTTGGCGTTCTGCTCGGCGCGCACGCGCGAGTTCTCGACCTTGAGCACCTCGATCGGGGTGTCTTCCTCGACCTGGTACTTGTTCACGCCGATCACCGGCTGCTGGCCGGTGTCGATGCGGGCCTGGGTGCGGGCCGCGGCCTCCTCGATGCGCAGCTTCGGGATGCCCTCCGAAATCGCCTGTGCCATACCGCCGTGCGCCTCGATCTCGGCGATGTGGGCGCGGGCGCGCTCGGCCAGCTGGTGGGTCAGCCATTCCACGTAGTACGAGCCGCCCCACGGGTCGGCCGGACGGGTGGTGTTGGACTCCTGCTGGATGAGCAGCTGGGTGTTGCGGGCGATGCGGGCGGAGAAGTCCGTCGGCAGCGCCAGCGCCTCGTCCAAAGCATTCGTGTGCAGCGACTGGGTGTGGCCCTGGGTCGCGGCCATGGCCTCGACGCAGGTGCGCGCGACGTTGTTGAACACGTCCTGCGCGGTCAGCGACCAGCCCGAGGTCTGCGAATGGGTGCGCAGCGCAAGGGACTTGGAGTTCTTCGGCTCGAACTTGGCGACCAGCTCGTTCCACAGCAGTCGCCCGGCGCGCAGCTTGGCGACCTCCATGAAGAAGTTCATGCCGATGGCCCAGAAGAACGACAGCCGCGGCGCGAACTTGTCGACCTCCATGCCCGCGTCCAGACCGGCCTTGATGTACTCCACGCCGTCGGCGAGGGTGTAGGCCAGCTCCAGGTCGGCGGTCGCTCCCGCTTCCTGAATGTGGTAGCCGGAGATGGAGATCGAGTTGAACTTCGGCATCTTCGCGGAGGTGTAGGCGAAGATGTCGGAGATGATCCGCATCGAGGGCTTGGGCGGGTAGATGTAGGTGTTGCGGACCATGAACTCCTTCAGAATGTCGTTCTGAATGGTTCCGGCCAGCTGTTCGGGCTTGACGCCCTGCTCCTCGGCGGCGACGACGTACAGCGCCAGGATCGGCAGCACCGCGCCGTTCATGGTCATCGACACCGAAACCTGATCCAGCGGAATCTGATCGAACAGTTCCCGCATGTCGAGAATGGAGTCGATGGCGACACCGGCCATGCCGACGTCACCGGTCACGCGCGGGTGATCGGAGTCGTAGCCGCGGTGGGTGGCCAGGTCGAAGGCGACCGACAGGCCCTTCTGACCCGACTGCAGGTTGCGGCGGTAGAAGGCGTTCGAGTCCGCTGCGGTGGAGAAGCCCGCGTACTGGCGGATCGTCCACGGCTGGTTCACGTACATGGTCGGGTACGGGCCGCGCACGAACGGAGCCACACCCGGCACGCTGTCGAGCGGGTAGCCCTCGGCGACGATGGCGTCCCGGTCGGCCTTGGTGAACACCGGCGGCACGTCGATGCCCTCCGGCGTCGACCAGGTGAGCTGTTCGGGCGCATAGTGATTGGCGCTCGCGGCCTCGGCGACGAACTCCTCGACCTGCGCGGCGCTGACCTGCGCGGGCGCGGTGTCGCCCTCGGTCAGCGGCACTTCGGCGAAATTGCCGATGCGATGCTTGATATCGCTCATCTCTACGCTCCCAGCTTTTCGAGCAGGCCGGTCAGAGCCGCCACGGCATCCATGCGCGCGGTCACGAAGCCATCCGGGCGATCCGCCCCGGAAAGCTCGGCGACCGCCTTCTCGGGCCCAGCCAGCAGCACGGTGGTCACACCCGCCGCACGCAGTTCCCGCACGGCCGCGGCGGCGTCGGTGCCATACCGGGTGTCGGAGCCACACAGCACGGCGATCGACGGACCGGCCTCGGTGACGGCCTCGATGCCGCCGGAGGCCAGCAGGTTGGTGGTGAAGGTGACACGAACATTGTTCTCCGCCACCGGTCCCAGCGGAACCAGGCGCACCCGCGGGCGCTGGCCCTGCGCGGCGAGGAAGGCGTCCGAGCGGTTGCGCAGCGCCTCGAAGGCGGCGCCGTAGCGGGCCGTGCCGTTCTTGGCGCGGGCCTGCTTCGACAGCGGCTTCTCGCTCAGGTTCGGGAACTCGTTGACGCCGGTGACGGCCGTCTTGCGGTGCGCCACATCGGAATCGCGCTTGGCCTTGGTCTCGCCGATACGCTCGGCGAGCAGACCCGCCTGCAGCGCGGCCAGATAACCGCCCGCCGCCTCGATCTCCTGCATGAACTCCCACGCCTTGGCGGCGAGTTCCTCGGTGAGCGACTCCACGTACCAGGAGCCCGCGGCCGGGTCGACCACGTGGCCGAGGTGGGATTCCTCGAGCAGCAGCAGCTGGGTGTTGCGGGCCATGCGCTCCGAGAACGCCTTGGAGACTTCGAGTTCCCCGGCGGGCAGCGCGTCGTCGAAGGGCAGCACAGTGACGATGTCCGCACCGCCGACGCCCGCGCCGAACGCGGCCAGGGTGGTGCGCAGCATGTTCACCCACGGGTCGCGCTGGCTCATCATGGCGGCCGAGGTGATGGCCTGCTGCGGTGCGTTGCCGAAGGCCGGGGCACCGCAGACGTGCGCCACGCGAGCCCAGAGCTTGCGGGCCGCACGGAATTTCGCGATGGTCTCGAACTGGTCGTCGGTGGCCGCGAAGCGGAACTCCAACTGGCCCAGCGCATCCGCGATATCGGCGCCGGCGTCGGTGAGCGAGCGCAGGTATTCGAGACCGGCGGCGACGGCCGCGCCCAGCTCCTGGGCATCGGAGGCGCCCTGGTTGTGGAAGGCCACGCCGCACACGGTGATGGCGCGGACGGTCTCGGTGCGGGCCACCGCCTGCTGGGCCAGCGCGACCGCGCCGTCCAGGTCGATGGCCTGCGTGCCCGCGAACAGGCTCGTCAAGGGGGTGGCACCGAGCGAGACGCGAATGTCCTTGCGGTTCGGGGCCGTATAGCCGTCGAGCACCGAGAACAGTGCGGCGGCAGCCTCATTGGCGGCCGGACCGGCATCCAGGGTCAGCGGCGCGAGCTCGAACAGGAAGCCATTCAAGGCGGTGGCGATTCCGTCGACGGGCACGCCGCGCTCGGCGACGCCCAGCCATACGGCGCTCACGCCATTGTCGAGCGCGAAGAGGATGTCCCCGTTGACGGCCTTGG
Organism: Nocardia sp. JMUB6875; assembly: GCF_041154655.1. Classification (NCBI taxonomy): domain Bacteria; kingdom Bacillati; phylum Actinomycetota; class Actinomycetes; order Mycobacteriales; family Nocardiaceae; genus Nocardia; species Nocardia sp. JMUB6875. The sequence goes on along the minus strand of NZ_BAAFGR010000062.1, from coordinate 35,904 downwards.
CGTCCGCGCCCCCGAAGCGCTGGCTCACAAACCACCCGCGGTGCACGTCGCGGGTGGCGTCGCCACCGCGCACGTAGGGGAACTGCCCGGGCAGAGGCTGCTCGGGCAGTTCGTCGCGGCGCGTGTACAGCGGGTTGACCGTCAGACCGTCGTAGGTCGTGACCGCGAGCAGCTTCTCCGGCTCATCCGGCAATTCGCTCGCATCCACCCTGCGGGCCTTGGCCAGCACCCCGGCGACACCCTTGCGCCAGGCGGCAAACTCGGGCACCGGATCGGTGTCCGAGTCGGAAGCAATCGGCATAGCTGCTTGTCCTTCTTCCACTCCCTGACCGAGTGTCCGTTTTACTGAACTTCGCCCAGCTCAGCGGCCACTTTGGTTAACGAGCATTCATGGTCTTTCCCCTGATGCTAGCGGCACCCTCGGGATTACCGTCTCCGGAGTCTCACTACCAGCGGGTAACCTGGCGCGGTGCCAACAACCGTGCGCGGGCCGCTCGACCGGGTATCCGGGCTGCTCAACCGCCTCCGTCAACCGCGAACCCTGGCCTTGCTGATCGGCTGCGGGCTACTCTTCGCCGCGGCCGCCTTCGCGCCGCATCCGGCACCCCAGCAGATCCGGGAATGGGCCGACTCCGTCGGGCCCGCACTGCCATTGGTGTTCTTCGCGGTCCACACGCTGGTTTGTATCGTGCCCTTCCCGCGCACGATCTTCACGCTCAGCGCGGGCATGCTGTTCGGCTCCGCCGAGGGGCTGACACTGGCGATCACGGCCACGACTTTGAGTGCGGTTCTTGCCTTGTGGCTGGTCCGGGCCCTCGATCACGAGCGGGTGCGGGCGCGCCTGACGCATCCGACCGTCCAGGCCGTCGATGCCCGGCTCGCCCGGCGCGGCTGGCTGGCCGTCGGATCCCTGCGACTCATCGCCTTCGCGCCGTTCTCGATCGTGAACTATTGCGCGGCATTGTCTTCGATCCGTTTCACCCCCTATTTGGTCGCCACCTTCCTCGGGATCATTCCCGGCACGGTCGGCACCGTGCTGCTCGGCGACGCCCTCACCAACCGGACCTCCCCCGCCCAGTGGATCGTGACGGGGGCGTGTCTAGCGGTGGGTGTGATCGGCCTGGTCGTGGACGCGCGCATGGCCGTCGAGAACTAGCGAATCGCCGACCCGCGAACCTCCCCGATTTGAAATGTTCGATGTTCTAACCTGTCGTCAATTGAGCAGGCAGGAGCACTTATCGAATCCGGAGGTGTGAAAGGCGTGAGCGATTCAGCTTCTCGGGCAGGCGGCAATAGATTCCCCGACACGTGGCTGGCCTTGATCAGGCAGCCGCCGCCCACCCCCGCGCTCGTCGCCATCGGATTCATCGCACTGCTGCCCGCGCTGCTCACCGGCGGTCCGGTCGCGGCCGCCGTGGCCATCTGGTACCGCGGGAACGGCCCGGACGATAGAGGGTTTCCCCTGCTGCTCGCGGTTCTGGTGGTGATGGGCATGTTCGCCACCGCGGCGCTGGCCCTCGGCACGGCATGGCGACGCAGCCGCGAGACGCCGGACGGTGAAAACCCCTCCGTCCCACCGTCCGACGCCTCCGCACCCCCGGACCACGCTCCGGTGTGCGATTCGATGGTCGCGGAAGAACCCACCCGCTAGGCAGCCTGCGCATACCACTCCTGACCGTGGTGTGTGCACCCCGAACCCCCGAACAACGGGGGCTTCCGGATTCGATTCGGGTAGTTCGGTACCCATGCGAAGCCGCCGCGGCCGGAGGATCCTCTAGAACTGTGAGTACGACGGGGGTCACGGTCGTGGTGGCCGAGGACTCGATGCTGATCCGCGACAGCGTTTTACGGGTACTGGCGACCGATGACACGATCGAGGTGGTCGGCATCGCGACCGATTACGACGCCACGGTCGAGCTGGTGCGCACCACCGAACCGAATGTGCTGATCACCGATATCCGCATGCCGCCCACCGGAACCGACGAAGGGATCCGGCTGGCCCGGCAGTTGCGCATGACCCAGCCGGACACCGGCGTGATCGCCCTGTCCCACTACGCCGAACCCGAGTACGCCACCGGCCTGCTGGACGGCGGCTCGGCCGGGCGCGGGTATCTGCTCAAGGAGCACATCGCCCGCTTCGACCAGCTGCTCAGCGCGGTGCACGTGGTCGCGGGCGGTGGATCGGTGCTCGATCCGGTGATCGTCGAGACGCTGCTGGCGCGCCGCCGCGAAGACGCCATGGTCGATCGACTCACCGCCCGCGAACGGCAGGTGCTCGCGGAGATCGCCGGCGGCGGCAGCAACCGCGTGGTGGCGCAACGGCTCTCGCTGTCGCAGCGGGCGGTCGAGAAGCACATCAACTCGATCTTCGCCAAGTTCGGGCTCACCTCCGACCCGGCCCTGGATCAGCGGGTCACCGCCGTGCTGATGTTCCTGGCCGCGCACTCCGAGTAGGGGTGTGTGCACCCTTTCCGGATTCGCGCCCGAGTCGCACCATGACAGACATGACCGCGCAGGTACAGGTGTGGATCGTCGACGACCGCCCCGCCTTCAGGCGTGCCGCGGCCGCGATGGTCGCGGCGAGCGCCGGATTCGTCGTCGCGGGCGAGGCCGCCAGCGGTGAGGCGGCGGTCGAATTGACCCGTGACGCCGCCGTCGGACTGGTGCTGATGGACATCAATATGCCCGGCATGGGCGGTATCGAGGCGACGCGGCGCATTCGCTCCGGGCATCCCGGGGTGGCGGTGCTGCTCATGTCGACCTATGACACAGCCGATCTCCCCCACGAGGTATCACAGTGCGGCGCAGCAGGTTACGTGCACAAGGAGACACTGAGCCCGCAGCTGCTGCGGCGGATCTGGAGCGAGCTGACACCGTCGTGAACTCCGACGGCACGGGCTCATTGGCCCGCCGCCGGCTGCGCCAGCTGATCTACGCGCTGATCGTCACGACCGGAGTCCTGATCGCGCTCAATATCGCGGCGGCATGCTGGCGACCCACCGTCTGGGTCTTCGGCATGCTGGCCCTGCTGGTGGTGGAGGCGCTGGTCTTCGTCGTGGCGCTGCACACGGCGCGGCGCGGGCCGCTGGAACGATCGGTCGCCACCCTCTCGATCATGATCTGGGCGGGCGCGGTTCTCGCGTCCTGGATCTCACCGCTGACCCTGCCGATGCATTCGGTCGCGGCGCTGATCCCGGCCATCTCCGCGGTGCCGTACGTGCCGCGGCGGCATCTGCCGCACTATTTCGTCGGCACGCTGGCCAGTGCTTTCGCCTGTGCCGCGCTGGCGCTGCCGCTGGTCACCTCGGTGTCCGCGCCGGTCACCGTGAAATACATTGCCACGCTGGGCTTCCCGGCCGTCACCGCGCCGATCCTGCTGGTCGTGTGGCATACCGCGACCACCATGCGGGACATGGCGATCATCGCGCGCCGCAATGCCGACGCGCTGCGTTCCTCGCAACGCCTGCTCGCCGAACGCGCCGACCAGCTCACCGCCTCACGGGCGCGGCTGGTCGCGGTCACCGATGCCGAACGCCGTCGGCTGGAACAGGATCTGCACGACGGGGCGCAGCAACAGCTCGTTGCCGTCGCGGTCACGCTGCAGCTGGCCCGCCAGACCGCCGCCGACGACGCGGAGGCGTGTGCCGAATTGATCAGCGAGGCAGGCGAACTGCTGCAGACCGCCATCGCCGAGATCCGCCGCCTCGCCCAGGGCATCTACCCGCCGCTGCTGGCCCGCGACGGCCTCCGCGCCGCCCTGCCCGCCGCCGCGGCCCGCTCCCCCGTGCCGGTGCGGGTCCGCGTCGACCGGATCGGCCGCTACCGCCAGGACATCGAAACCGCGCTCTACTACTGCTGTCTCGAAGCGCTGCAGAACAGCGCCAAGCACGGCGGACCGAACACCACCGTCGTCATCACCGCCCACCAGACCAGCGGCACCCTGCTGCTCACCATCTCCGACACCGGCCGCGGCTTCGACCCCGCCCAGGACACCGAGGGTTCCGGGCTCACCAATATGAAGGACCGCCTGTCGGTGATCGGCGGCACCCTCACCATCGACACCGCACCCGGCCTGGGCACGCGCCTCACCGCCACCATTCCGACCCAGCCGATTCAGCCGATCGGCGGCGCCAGGTATTCGAGCGCGTAGCCGTCGCCCGAGGGGGTTACGCGGGCGATGCCGGGTGAGTCGAGGTGCGCACCGGCAACGAAATGGTCTGGGCGCGTCAGCTGTTCGAGGAGGGCCGCTCGCTGGGCGCGGGCCCGGGACTGATCGCTGTCGTACTCCCAGGCCACATTCGGTTGATCGAACTGGAGCGTCGGAACATGCACGGTGTCGCCCCAGACCAGCAAATGGCCTGCGCCGCTGCCGATGTCGAAGACCGTGTGACCGGGCGTGTGGCCCGGTGTCGGGACCGCGGTGGCCCAGTCGTTGATCGCCACCCGCTCCGACACGGGCACGACCCGGTCGCGGATCGGATCGAGCCGACCGGTGAACACCGAGGTGTCGCCCGCGCCGATCCACACCCGCTCGAGCTTCGCGAACGCCTCCGCGCCGCCGGGCATGATCAGGCCGCTCACATGGTCTTCGTGGTTGTGGGTGATGGCCACGTCGGTGATCTGCGCGCGGTCGACTCCGGCCTCGTCGAGCGCGTCGTAGATCAATCCCATGGTGGGGTCGTGCCAGTTGTCCGAGGCGCCGGTGTCGATGAGCAGCGATCGCGTGCCGTCGGTGACGTAGAAGGCATTCACGGCCAGCCGCAAGTTGTCATCGACCAGCGGCACGGCCTTCGGCACCTCGGGCAGTGGGCGGCCCTGCTCGTCGCGGAGGCGGGTCGGCGGCATGTCGATGTACCCGTCTCGCAACGAGATCACCTGTAGCTCACCGAATTCGAACGTGGCGTGGAGCAGGCCACTCGAGATCAAACGCATGGATCCTCCATCAGGTCGAGCACAGTGCGATTCTTCGATCGAAGACTGGAATCTTCTTTAGGAGAAATCTAGACTCTGGCTCGTGGATGAGCAAGAGCAGAGCGAGGAGCCGGCCGGCGCGTTCGGCGGGAACGTGCGGCGGCGGCGCGAGGAGGCGGGGATGACGCTGGATCAGCTGTCCACCCGGTCGTCGGTCAGCCGGGCCATGCTGTCGAAAGTCGAACGCGGAGAGAAGAGTCCGACGATCGGCGTCGCCTCCCGGATCGCGCACGCGCTCGACGCGTCACTCTCGGATCTGATCGGCGGGCCCGGTGCGGCCGCTCCCGGTGCGGCCGTCGTCATGCGCAAGAGCGAGCGACCCGTCTTCCGCGACCCGGAAACCGGTTTCGAACGGCACATGGTGTCGGCGGCCCCGGGCGCGAGCAGCGGCGAGATGATCGTCCACCACCTCCCCGCGCAGGTCTCGCTCGGACTGCTGCCCGCCTATCCGCCGGGTACGGAGAAACAACTCGTGGTTCTCCAAGGCACTCTCACGGTCCTGATCGGCGGCATCAGCGAAACCCTGCACACCGGTGACTCCATCTTCTTCCAGGCAGACACCGACCACGGCTTCGCCAACCGAACCGACGCCCCCTGCGAATACATCATGATCATCTCGCGCCGAACCTGATCTGCCCGGCAATCTCGGCCGCCTTCGAATCACGCTGATCGTGGCGCTGTTCGAGAGCGCCTGCCCGCGACAGGATCTGGCCGGACGGTTTCGGTCTCGAATCGACGCCGCCCGGTCCACCTGTTCGAGAGAGAGGCGCTTCGCGTGAGTCCCCATCGCGTGCTCGGAATCGGCACATGATCAGTATCGGTGCGGCCCGCCCGGCCACCGATGCGGCGAACCCGGCCCGGTTCGCCCTGCCCACCGGACCGCTGCGCGGCCTCGCGGCGCGCGTGCTGTCGCTGGCCGTGCTGCTCGCCGTGTGGTGGGCGGTGGCCGCCGCCAAACTGGTTGATCCGCAATTTCTCCCGGGTCCCCGGGCGGTGTGGGACGCGTTCGTGCGGGCCAACAGCTGGCACCCGCTCGCGCCCGGCGTGCCGCGCGAGGTGCCCGGCGAGCAGAACTATTTCCTCTGGGAGCATCTGCTCGCCAGCCTGCAGCGGATCGCGGTGGGCGCGGGCGCGGCCGTAATCCTCGGCCCCCTCGTGGGTTTCGTGCTCGGCACGTCCAAGGCCCTGGCCACGATCATCGGGCCGTATCTCAACTTCCTGCGCACCCTGCCGCCGCTGGGCTATATCGGCCTGCTCATCGTGTGGTTCGGCATCGGCGACACCTCGAAGATCTGGCTGCTGTTCCTGGCCGCCTTCCCGCCCGTGGTCGTCGCCACCATCGCCGGCGTGCAACAGGTTTCGGCCGACCGCATCAACGCCGCCCGATCCCTGGGCGCGAATCGGCTGCAGGTGATCAGCCGTGTCCTGTTACCCGCAACCCTCCCCGAGGTGATCGGCGGCATCCGGGTCGCGGTCGGCTTCGCCTGGACCACCGTGGTCGCGGCGGAACTCAACAATGGCATCCCCGGCATCGGCGGGCTCGCCTTCCTGGCCGGTCAGCAGCTCAATACGCCGCTGACCATGGCCTGCATCATCGTCATCGGTCTCACCGCGCTCGCTCTCGACGCGGTCATCAGCTGGATCGGCGCGCTGGTCGTGCCGTGGAAGGGCAAGGCATGAAGCGCGTTTTCGCGGCAGTGGCATTGGCTGGTCTGCTCACCGGATCACTGACCGCATGCGTCTCGTCCGGGCGCACCGATCAGTCGCGGGCGACCGGGGACAAGGTGGCGTGCCCGGTGGCGGTGGACGAAAGCTTCACCGGGACAGTGCGACTCGGGTACCAGGAGATCCCGAACGGGGATCTGGTGGTCAAGGACGCGGGCGTGCTGGAGACCTGCCTGCCCAAGGCCAAGATCACCTGGAGCAAGTTCGCGTCGGGTGCCACGGTGATCCAGGCGTTCGGATCGAATTCCCTCGATCTCGGATTGCTCGGCAGCGCGGCGGCCGCGCGGGCGCTGTCCGCACCGCTGAACATCGGGATGAAGGCGGTCTGGGTCCACGATGTGATCGGGGCGGCCGAATCGCTGGCGGTGAAGGATCCGGCGATCACCACGGTGGCGGGCCTGCGCGGCAAGCGAATCGCGGTCCCGTTCGCCAGCACCTCGCACTACAGTCTGCTCGCCGCGCTCACCGCGGCCGGGATCGAGCGCGATGTGCAGTTGATCAATATGCAGCCCGACGCCATCGCCGCGGCCTGGCGCGGCGGGGATATCGACGCCGCGTTCATCTGGGAGCCGACGCTGTCGGAGCTGCTGAAGAACGGGCACGTGGTGACCACCGCCGCGCAGACCGCCAAGGCGGGCAAGCCGACCTATGACCTAGAAGGCGCACGCGCCGAGTTCGTTTCGGCCAATCCGCGTTTCCTGGAGGTGTGGACGGCGGCGCAGAACTGGGCCGTCACCCAGATCAACACCGCCCCCGACGCCGCGGCCACCCGGATCTCGGCGCAGCTGGGCGTGCCGGTGGCCGATATCCGCAAGCAGCTCGGCGAGTACGGCTACCTCGACGCCGCCACCCAGGCCGGACCGGCCTACCTGGGCAAGCAGCTGGGCGCGGATCTGAAGTCGTCGGCCGATTTCCTGTTGAGCCAGGGCGAGATTCAAGGAGTCGCGAGCCCGGAGGCGTACGCGGCGGCGGTGTACGCCGACGCCGCCAACAAGGTGAGCGCGAGGTGACCGCGGCGCTGGAGCTGCGCGATCGGGTTGTTCTGACGGAGGTGTCGAAGACCTACGACACCGCTACCGGCAGCACGATCGCGCTCTCCCCCACCGATCTGGTCATCGAACCCGGCGAGTTCGTGAGCATCGTCGGCCCGTCGGGCTGCGGTAAGACGACGCTGCTGCAACTGCTCGGCGGCTTCCTCGAACCCAGCACCGGCGGCCTGCTGGTCGGCCAGGACCCCGTCGACGGACCCAGCCCCGAGCGCGGCGTGGTCTTCCAGGCCCCCACGTTGTACCCGTGGCTATCGGTGCGCGGCAATATCGAGTTCGGTCCGAAATGTCGTGGTGTGGACCGGAAGACGCGGCGCGCGGCGGCCGAGCGCATGCTCGAGCTGGTCGGACTGGCCGACTTCGGCGATAAGCGGCCCTACGAACTCTCCGGCGGCATGCAGCAGCGGGCGCAGATCGCGCGCGTGCTGGTCAACGATCCGCGCATCATCCTCATGGACGAGCCGTTCGGCGCGCTGGACCAGCTCACCCGGGAACGACTCCAGGTCGAGCTGCTGCGGCTGTGGCGAGAAGCGGGCAAAACCATTGTGTTCGTGACCCATTCGGTGGAGGAAGCGGTATTCCTGTCCACGCGGGTTCTGGTCATGAGCGCCCGCCCGGGGCGAATCATCGTGGATCGACGGATCGAATTACCGGGTGATGACGATGCCGGGGTGCGGGCCATCGCCGTCACGGCCGCACCCGAATTCCAGGCACTGAAAACCGAATTGGCTAAAGCGATCTACGACGCCCACGCATAACCCTGGAAATACACCGATGGCCCCTTGCCGCTATTAGCGACAAGGGGCCATCGTCATGTTCTGACGAACGCGAAACCTGATTACAGGTAGGCGCCGCACACGGGCCACGCGCCCGCGCCCTGGCCGGCGAGCACGTTCTCCGCGACGCGGATCTGCTCCTCACGGCTGGCGTTGGCGGCATTGCCCTCGCCGCCGTAGGCGTTCCAGGTGCTCTGGGTGAACTGCAGGCCGCCGTAGAAGCCGTTGCCGGTGTTGGCGGCCCAGTTGCCGCTGGCCTCGCAGTTGGCGACGGCGTCCCAGTTGTGCCCGGACTCGGCGGAGGCGGTCGCGGTGGACAGCGCGAACGGGACGGACACGAGCGCGCCGACGGCCGCGGTGGCGGCGAGCATGCGGGTGGTGAGCTTCCGGTTGCGATGCATAAAGTATTTCCCTCGCCTGCGCCCACCGTCCCGCGCTCTCGGCTGCGGTTCCCCGTCCCCAGGGTTATCGGTTGCTCTCGAATCGCGGGACGGGTTCCGGTGTTCGGCGATTCGAGCGGGGGTCCGGATGATTCCGGGCCGAGAGCAACGGTAACGGATCAATCACGGCGAATCACGTACCGATTACGGACGGTTGACAAAACGGTCTCGACAACACTCGTTCCGTTTTCGCTGATCGCATCGGAGTGTCGCCGAATAACATTTCTGGAATTTACGGCCGAATTTGTGACGGACGTCACGGAGAAATGGTGACTCCAATCGCGTAATACAAACCCGATACAAAACGATCCCCACCGAAAATCGCCCTCCGACCGGCTGGGATCGCGGTGCGCGCAACCGTTGCCGCAGGTCAAAGGCCTAGGAATAGTGCCTCCATGGCCGAAGAACCCCGTTCCGGAGCACGCGCCGTCGACCGCGCGGTAGAGGTGCTCAACTGCTTCCAGGGCGACGATCCCGAACTCTCGCTCAGCGAGCTCGCCCAGCTGGCCGGATTGCCCGTCAGCACCACGCACCGGCTCGCCCAGGCCCTGGTCCGCGGCGGCCTGCTCGAGCAGGATCCGGGAACCGACCGCTACCGGGTCGGCCACGGACTGGCTACGCTGGCGCGGCCCGCGCTGTCCCGGCTGGGCCTGGACGCCATCGCACCGCATCTGTACGCGCTGGCCGCGGGCATCAGGATCACGGTGAGCGTGAGCGTGGCCGACGACAGCGACGCCGTGACCGTGTTCCAGGCCCGCCCGCCCATCTACTTCTGCCACCACCAGGTCCCGCGCCCCCGGCAGTCGCTGCACACCAGCGCGACCGGGCACGCGCTGCTGGCCTACTCCCCGGCCCGCGCGGCCGCCGACCTCGACCTGGATCGCGTCCGCCATACCGGCTTCGCCTCGGAGCTGATCGAGACCGAGGACCCCATTCGCGCGTTGGCGGTGCCGATCGTCGGGCCCGGCAAACAGGTGCAGGGCGCGCTGGCGGTGCAGGCGCGTTCGGCTCGGCTCAACAGTGAGCTGATCCGCGCCGTCGTCCCGGCCATGCGGATCGCGGCGGGCCGGATCGGGCCGATGCTCCAAACCGCCGGCGGCCCAGCGCTTTCCGTCGCCGAATTTCGCTCACGCTGATTTCCACATCGTGAAATGGCGGTTGCCGGGCCGATCCGGCGATCGCAGCATATGAGCACTTCCCCATCGATCGAGGCCCGTCCGGAAAGGGATTCCCATGACGCTCTGTTGTCGCCCCAGTCTCCAATCAGCCCGTGCGACAGACACATTCACCGAAAGAATCCCCCATGGCATCCCCTCTCCGCCGTCCGCGGCTGCGCCGCGCCCTCGCGGCCGCCTTCGCCGTCTCCACCGCGGTGGTCCTGCTGACCGGTTGCGCCAAGACCGACGCGGGCACCACCGCCGACGGTAAGACCGTCGTCCGCTACCAGGGCTCCAACGGCCAGGTCACCGCCTTCGAACTCGCCGCCGACCTCGGCTACTTCAACAAGATCGACCTGCACTGGGAAGGCGACACCACCAGCGGCCCGGCCAATATCCAGGCCGCGGCCACCAAGCAGATCGAATTCGGCAGCGCCTTCAACGGCGCGGTCATCAAACTCATCGCCGGCGGCGCGCCGGTCACCTCGGTGCTCAGCTCCTACGGGGCCGACGAGCTGAACTTCACCGGCTACTTCGTACGCGACGACTCGGGCCTCAAATCGGCCCGCGACCTCATCGGCAAGAAGGTCGGCGTCAACACACTCGGCGCACACCATGAATTCATCACCCGGCAGTGGCTGCACGATCAAGGCCTGAGCGACGCCGAGATCAAGCAGGTACAGCTCGTGGTGCTGCCGCCCGCCAATACCGAGGACGCGCTGCGCAACGGGCAGATCGATGTGGCCGCGCTCGGCGGCGTCTTCCGGGATACCGCGATCGGGCGGGGTGGACTGCACCCGCTCTACACCGACAAGGATCTGTTCGGCCAGTTCGATTACGGCACTTACGTTTTCCGCAACGACTACATCAAGTCGCACGGCGACGCGGTGGCCGACTTCGTACAGGGCACCGCGCGCGCCACCCGCTGGCTGCAGGTGACGCCGCGCGATGAGGCGGTGGCCCGGTTCGCCGACATCATCCGCAAGCGCGGGCGCAACGAGAACACCAACCTGCTGCAGTACTACAAGAGCTCGGGAATTCCGGTCGCGGGCGGCGTGATCGCCGAGCGGGAACTGCAGATCTGGATCGATTGGCTGGTGCGCAACGGGGAGCTGCCGGCGGGCAAGCTCGCCGCCAAGGACCTCTACACCAACAAGGACAACCCCTACGCCAACGGCAAGTACGCGCCCACCGGCGGCCCCAGCGGCGAGGTGGTGGCGAAATGAGCTCCACCGCGGTCAAACTCGCCCTGGCGGGAGTGCGCAAGGAATTCCCGGTGCGCGGGGAGAAGGAGAACTTCACCGCCATCGCCGATATCAGCGTCGAGGTGCGCGACGGCGAATTCCTGGTCCTCGTCGGTCCCAGCGGGTCGGGCAAGTCCACCCTGCTGGATCTGCTGGGCGGGCTCGACCAGCCCACCGCCGGTCAGATCCTGCTGGACGGCGCGCCGATCACCGGTCCGGGCCTGGATCGCGGGATCGTGTTCCAGCAGTACGCGCTGCTGCCGTGGCGCACGGCCCGCACCAATATCGAATTCGGGTTGGAGGCCAAGGGCATTCGCCGCCGGGAACGCCGCGGCATCGCCGAGCACTACCTGGAGCTGGTCGGGCTGGCCGGATTCGGGGACCGCTATCCGCACGAATTGTCCGGCGGCATGAAGCAGCGGGTGGCCATCGCCCGCAGTCTCGCCTTCGATCCACAGGTACTGCTGATGGACGAGCCGTTCGCGGCGCTCGATGCGCAGACGCGGGAGTCGTTGCAGGACGAGCTGTTGCGCATCTGGCGGGCCACCGGCAAGACGGTGCTGTTCATCACCCACAGCATCGACGAGGCGGTCTACCTGGGTCAGCGGGTGGCGGTGCTGACCTCCCGGCCGGGCCGGGTCAAGGCGGTCGTCGACATCGACCTCGACCGCGTCGGCGATCCGGATATCCGGTCCAGCGAACGATTCCGCGAACTGCGCCACCACGTCTGGTCGCTGCTGCACGACGAGGTGGCAAGGGCACAGGACCTCGAACAAGCCGCGCTCACCGGTGACAGGAGCACATCCCATGTCTAGCGCAATACAACTCGTCGAAGTGTCCCTCGATCTGCGCGGCGAGACGGCCGTGACCGAGCGGCCCCGCACCGAAACGACGGGCAGGCGGGCGGGAACGCGCCCGGCGGACGCCCTCGCGGCGCTCGCCCACCTCGGCTGGCGAATCGGCAAGCCCACCATCGTGATCGGGATTTTCCTCGCGGTCTGGGAGGCGGCGCCGCGGCTCGGGCTGGTCGATGAGATATTCCTGCCGCCGTTCTCGACCGTGGTGCAGGCCGAAATCGAGCTCATCCGCAACGGCCAGCTGTGGGAGCACGCGTCGACCAGCATCACGCGCTCGCTGATCGGCTTCGGCATCGCGCTCAGCATCGCCATACCGGTCGGCGTGGCCATCGCCTGGTATCGGCCGATCGCGGACTTCCTGAGCCCGGTGCTCGAGCTGTTCCGCAATACCGCGGCGCTGGCGCTGCTGCCGGTGTTCATCCTGGTGCTGGGGATCGGCGAGACCTCCAAGATCGCGCTGGTGGTCTATACGGCCTTCTTCCCGATCCTGCTCAATACGATCACCGGGGTCCGGACGGTCGATCCCCTGCTCATCAAATCGGCCGCATCACTGGGCTTCTCGTCGCTGCGACTGTTCCAGAAGGTAATCCTGCCCGCCGCGGTGCCCTCGATCTTCACCGGCGTGCGGATGGCGGCGGCGAGTTCGCTCCTGGTGCTCATCGCCGCCGAGATGTTCGGGGCGCGGGCGGGGCTCGGCTATCTGATCACCGCCGCCCAGCAGAACTTCCAGATTCCGGACATGTACGCCGGGATCGTCGCCATCGCGCTGGTCGGGCTCGTCTACAACGGCGTGCTCGTGACCATCGAGCGGCGGCTGTCCCGCTGGCGCGCCCACTGACCTCATTCCCAAGGAGAAACTTCTTCATGTCCCGCAAGACCTTCCATCTCAACGCCTTCCTCATGGGCGTGGGCCATCACGAGGCGGCCTGGCGGCACCCGCGCACCCAGGAACGCCGGGTGCTCGATGTCGCGCACTTCCAGGAGCTCGGGCAGATCGCCGAACGCGGCAAGCTGGACTCGGTGTTCTTCGCCGATGGGCTCGCGGTGGGGCCGCGGATCAAGCGCAACGCGCTGGCGGTGTTCGAGCCGGTGACGCTGCTGGCGGCCATCGCCGCGGTCACCGAGCATGTCGGGCTGATCGCGACCGCCTCCACCAGCTACAACGAACCCTTCAATCTGGCACGCAAATTCGCGTCCCTGGACCACATCAGCGGCGGCCGGGCGGGCTGGAACATCGTCACCTCCGGCAGCGAGGACGAGGCGTTCAACTTCGGCTTCGACGCCATTCCCGAGCACGCGCGCCGCTATGAGCGAGCCGAGGAATTCGTCGATCTGGCCGTGAAGCTGTGGGACAGCTGGGAATCCGACGCCATCGTGCTCGATCCGGAGACCGGCGTATTCGCCGACCCGGACAAGGTGCACACCCTCGACTACCGCGGCGAGCGATTCCGGGTGCGCGGGCCGCTGAACTCGCCGCGTGGTCCGCAGGGCCGGCCGCTGCTGGTGCAGGCCGGATCCTCGGAGAGCGGTAAGGAATTCGCGGCCCGGTACGCCGAAGCGGTGTTCACCGCCCAGCGCACGCTCGAGGAGGGGCAGCAGTTCTACCGGGATCTCAAGTCGCGGCTGCCGAAGTACGGCCGCTCCGCCGACGAGCTCAAGGTGCTGCCCGGTCTGGTGCCCTTCATCGCCGACACCGAGGAAGAAGCCCGCGCCCTCGAGCAGGAATTCACCGACCTCATCTCCCCCGATTACGCACTGCGGCAACTGTCTTCGCTGCTCGGTGTGGATCTCACCGAGCACGCCCTGGACGCGCCGCTGCCGCCGCTGCCGGCCGAGAGCGAGATCGAGGGCGGCAAGAGCCGATTCACCCTCGTCAAGGAGCTGGCCGAGAAGGAGGAGCTGACCGTGCGCCAGCTCATCGGCAAGCTGGGCGGCGGCCGCGGCCACCGCACGCTCGCGGGCACTCCCGAGCAGATCGCCGATGACCTGCAGACCTGGTTCGAGCAGGGCGCCGCCGACGGCTTCAACATCATGCCGCCCTATCTGCCCGGCGGGCTCGAGGACTTCGTCGACCGAGTGGTCCCGATCCTGCAGCAGCGCGGCCTGTTCCGCACCGATTACACCGCCACCACCCTGCGCGGCCACTACGGACTCGCGCCCATCGAAAGCCAGTTCACCCCCGTCCGCACCCAGGTAAGTGCCTGACCCGAGAAAGGGATTCCCATGACCACCACCGAGCACCAGGTCAGCACGTTCCGCATCGCACCCGTCGCCGGGCACATCGGCGCGGAGATCAGCGATATCGACCTGCGCGACGACTTCACCGACGAGCAGATCGCGGTCCTCACCGCGGCCCTGCACGAATACAAGGTGCTGTTCTTCCGCGACCAGCGGATCGGCCACACCGAACAGATCGCCTTCTCCCGCCGCTTCGGCGCGGTGACGCCCTCGCATCCCTACGACGATGACGCGCCCACCGAGCATCCCGAGATCCTCGCCGTCGACAGCCGCCTCTACGAAAAGCGTTTCGGCAAGCGGAAGTTCAGCTACACCAATCATTGGCACACCGATGTCTCGCCGCTGATCAACCCGCCCGCCGCCTCGCTGCTGCGCGCCGAGATCGCCCCGGACCGCGGCGGCGATACGCAGTGGACCAACCTGGCCGCCGCCTATGCGGGGCTGCCGGATTCGCTGAAGTCGTTCCTCGACGGTCTGCGCGCCGAGCACCGGTTCGGCGGCAAGAACCCCTTCTGGGATCCCACCAGCGACTACGCCAAGCGGGTCGCGGCCGCGCCGCTGATCACCGAGCATCCGGTGGTCCGGGTCCATCCGGTCACCGGGGAACGCGTGCTGTTCGTCAATCCGGGCTTCACCACCCGCATCGTCGGCCTGAGCCCCCGCCAGAGCGACGCGCTGCTGGAGCTGCTCTACGCCGAGCTGTCCGATCCGGCCTACACCGTCCGATTCCGTTGGGAGAAGGGCAGTGTCGCGTTCTGGGACAACCGCGCCACCGCGCACCTGGCGCCGAGTGATCTGAACCATCTCGACGTCACGCGCGTCCTGTACCGGACCACCCTGGAAGGTGACATCCCCGTCGGTGTCGATGGTGAGCCGTCCCGCTCCATCGCCGGTGACCACTTCGGCGGTAGCGCCAACTGAGCGCGAGCCGCACGGGTGAGGCCCTCTCGACAGTGTCGAGAGGGCCTCACGCCGTTCATGATTCGCGAAGTGCGCGCTTATTGTCCGAGCGGCCGCGGGGGCGGCGGGTTCTGCCAGCGCTGGTCGGGCGGTTCCTGCCGATACTGCGGCTGGGCGGGCGGTTGTTGTTGCTGCTGCGGCGGATTCGGGCGCTGCTCGAGATACGGCTGCCGCCCGGCGGTCGTGGGCGGGATGCCCACGGGTTCGACCGGGTTGCGGGCGTCGGCCTCGGCGGCGCGGACCGCGCGCTGGGTGTTCGGGTCGGTGGCGGTGTCGAACCAGTCGGCGACCTCGTCGGCATCGTCCTCGGGGCGTTCGGGGGCCGCGCCGTCCTCGGACGGCTCGTAGCGGAAGACGCCGTCCTCGCCCTTGGTGGCGAAACCGCGGGCGAAGCCTTCCAGGGCCTTGCCGAAATCACTGGGGACCAGCCACACCTTGTTGGCGTCGCCCTTGGCGACCTGCGGCAGGGTCTGCATGTACTGGTAGGCCAGGAGTTCGGGGGTGGGCTTGCCGTTCTTGATGGCGGCGAAGACCTTTTCGATCGCCTTGGCCTGGCCCTGTGCCTGGAGATAGGCGGCGGCGCGCTCACCCTGGGCGCGCAGGATCCTGGACTGGCGCTCACCCTCGGCGGAGAGGATCGCGGACTGCTTCAAGCCTTCCGCGGAGAGGATCTGCGCCTGCTTCTGGCCCTCGGCGGTCTTGATGGAGGCCTCGCGCTGGCCCTCGGCGGTGAGGATCATGGCGCGCTTCTCACGATCCGCCTTCATCTGCTTCTCCATCGACTCCTGGATCGACGGGGGCGGATCGATGGCCTTCAGCTCGACCCGCGAGACGCGCAGGCCCCAGCGGCCGGTGGCCTCGTCGAGGACGCCGCGCAGCTGGCTGTTGATCTGGTCACGGGAGGTCAGGGTCTCCTCGAGGGTCATGCCGCCGACCACGTTGCGCAGCGTGGTGATCGTCAACTGTTCAACGGCGGCAATGTAATTGGAGATCTCGTAGACCGCGGCCTGCGGACTGGTGACCTGGAAGTAGACCACCGAGTCGATCTGCACGGTCAGGTTGTCCTGGGTGATGACCGGCTGCGGCGGGAACGACACCACCCGCTCGCGCAGATCCACCTTGGCGCGCACCCGATCGGCGAACGGCACCAGGAAGGTCAACTGTCCCGACACGGTGCGGGAGTACCGGCCTAATCGCTCGATGACGGCGGCCTCCGCCTGCGGCACCAGGGCCACCGACTTGAAGGTCACCACCACGGCCAGCAGGACGAGTACGACGGCGACGATGATTACAGCCATTACGGCCCTTTCATGACGACGGCGTGGGCGCCATCGATCCTCATGATGTACACGGTCGAACCGACGGGGTAGGTCTCCGACGCGTCATAGGGACGCGCACTCCACACCTCACCACCCAGCTTCACCCGACCACCGTGCTCGTCGACCGTTTCGAGCACCTTGGCGGTCTTGCCGGGCAGCGCGTCGACCCCGGTCTGATGCGGGGGCGGAGTCGCGTAGCGCCGCAACAGGAATGGGCGCACCAGCGCCAGCAGCGCGACGGAGGTGGCGCCGAAGACCACGGCATCGACGATCACCGGGGAACCGGTCAGCGCGCTCACGCCCGCGGTGACGATCGCGGCGACACCCAGCATGATCAGCACCAGACTGCCGGTGATCATCTCGGCCGCCGCGAGCAGGATCCCCGCGACCAGCCAAACTATTGCGGCCACGCCACCAACACTAGCCGTTGTCGCGGGCGGGGGCCGTTATTCGTGATCACTCTGCCGCCGACAACCGGGCATATCTGACACTCGATGCGCCCGGCACGAGGTGACCGACATCCTCGGAACGAGGTGGCCGACACAGCCGGAATGGGCGCGGCGGGAGGGGGTTTGCCGTCGGCCGCCGGTAACCTCGACGCGGTGAGTGGGCACCAACGGTACGGCGACATCTTCTCCGGGCACGCGCGCAAGCAGAAGCGGGAGGTGCCCCGCGTGGTCGCCGAACGCGACCTCGTCGCCGAGGACGCGGCCACCGGATTCTGCGGCGCCGTAGTCGGATTCGACCGCAGCTACGACGGCGAGTTCGTCAAACTCGAGGACGGGCGCGGGCGGGTTCGCCTGTTCGCGTTGCGGGAAGCGGCGTTTCTGATCGACGGCCAGCCGGTGACACTGGTGAAGCCGACCGCCTCCACCCCAGCGCAGCCGACCCGATCCGCTTCCGGTTCCACGCGAGTCGAAGGATTGAAGGCACGCGTCGCGCGCGCCAGCCGCATCTGGGTGGAGGGTGTGCACGACGCCGCCTTGGTCGAGCGGGTGTGGGGCCACGACCTCCGGGTCGAGGGCGTGGTGGTCGAACAACTCGAGGGCCTCGACCACCTCGGCGCCAAACTCGCGGAATTCCAACCCGGCCCGACCCGCCGCGTCGGCGTCCTGGTCGACCACCTGGTCACCGGATCCAAGGAAACCGGCCTCACCCAGGGCCTCGGCCCCAACGTGCTGGTCACCGGCCACCCCTACATCGACGTCTGGCAGGCCGTCCGTCCCAAGGCCGTCGGCATCCCCGCATGGCCCGACGTCCCGCGCGGCGAGGACTGGAAAACCGGCATCTGCCAGCGCCTACGCTGGGGCACCCCGCAGGACGGCTGGCGCCGCGTCT
This sequence comes from Nocardia sp. JMUB6875, assembly GCF_041154655.1. Classification (NCBI taxonomy): domain Bacteria; kingdom Bacillati; phylum Actinomycetota; class Actinomycetes; order Mycobacteriales; family Nocardiaceae; genus Nocardia; species Nocardia sp. JMUB6875. Next base: position 17,833 of record NZ_BAAFGR010000062.1, on the reverse strand, counting down.
ACAACTCCGTCAACTCCTACCGCGATCTGGAAACACCCCTGATCGGCGCCGTCGAACGACTGATCGACTTCGTCACCGAGCAGGAGTAGCCCGCCAGTTATCCTCGAATGCATGAGCTCCCCGAGTGCATCTCTCACGGTCTGGGCCGGGTCCTGGCTGGCCGGGCAGAGCGCCCCTGACGACGTGTTGGACGCGTTGCGCGCCTGGGCTCCCCGGCAGACGGTGGCCGCGGGGGATCCGGTGACGGGTGGGCATACGGGGTTGCCGTGGGCGTCGGATGATGAGCCCGAGGCGGTCGCGGGGGCCGGAATCATGGTGCTGCTCAAGCTCATCCGGGAAGCGATGAACGGGGCCGAGGCGCAAGTGCGGCTGGTGCTGCCGATTCCGGGGGATGTGCGCGGGATGCCGGTCGGGACCGAATTCGCCGCCGCGGCAACGGAAGCCGGCGAAGGGCTGCTGATCGGGGCACCCGGCACGAACGGGACCGGGCTGGTTCCGGTGTGGACCGATGAGGACGCGCTGCAGTGGCGGGTGTACTCCACCCCGATCCCCCTGACGCTGGCGCCCGAAATGCCCTTGGGCGAGGCCGAATACAGCATGCGGGAGGCCGTGCGCGACGCCGCCGACGCCTTGCAGCAGCTGCAGACCACCCGGCTCGGGTCCGGGGGCGTGGGGCCGCGCGAACTCGTCGAGGCCGAACTCGCCGGACATACGAGACATCAGTATCCCGACTCCATGCCGCTACGGGCCCGCCGCATTCTCGACACCGCCGATCAGGTCGCGGCGATTCTCACAGTCGCCGAACGCGAACCGGCGTCCGCACCGACCTCGGCCACGGCCGTCGCCGCACAGGAAGCCTTGCTGAGGCCGCTGTGGAACGCGATTCGCGCGGCGCGATTGGCGGCCGTGCACGCTCGCTGAGCGGTGTCCGTTTTGTTCAAGACTTCGGACTCGGGGCGCACCTAGGGTTCGGTTCATGGGTATTCGACTGAACGCAATCGAGATCGTGGTTTCCGATATGGCCGCGTCGGTGGCCTTCTACCGGCGGCTCGGCGTGGAGTTCGCGGAGGGAGCCGAGGGCGCGCCGCATGCGGACGCGGAACTCGGCGGCGGCATCAAACTCATGCTCGACACCGAGGAGACAATCCGCTCCTTCCGCCCCGAATGGGCAGCCCCGCAGGCTCCCGGCCGACTCGGCCTCGCCTGCGAATGCGGTTCCCCCGCAGGCGTGGACGAGAAATTCGAGGAACTCCTGGCCGCCGGATACCGCGGCGAACTGAAGCCGTTCGACGCGTTCTGGGGACAGCGCTACGCCACGGTGCTGGACCCGGACGGCAACAGCGTCGACCTGTACGCGGCGTCGGCCTGACGGTCAGCCGCCGGGCGTCCCGAGCAGACGACTCGGCGGCATTCCCGCCAGCTGCCGGATTTCGCGCGTCAGATGCGCCTGATCCGCGTAGCCGCAGGCCGCCGCGACATCCGCTAGCCCCATGCCTTTTCGGGCCGCGGCCAGCGCGCGCTGCATTCGCAGTACGCGGGCCAAGGTTTTCGGGCCGTAGCCGAAGGCGGTCAGTGACATTCGATGCAGTCGACGTGGACCGGCTCCCACTTCGCCCGCGGTCGCCGACACCGACAGTCCGGATTGGAGTGACGTCACGATGTAGCGGAGTAGCGGGTCGGCCGGATCGGTTTCGCTCGCGCGCCACGCGGCGATCTGTTCGAGACCGGCCGCGGGATTGGCGGCCCGCTCTATAAGGTCCGACGCGCGACGCACGTCGGCTGCGGACCACAGGTCCGTCAAATCGACCCTGGCGTCGCGTAGTTCGCAGGCCGGGACACCGAGGAGACCGGGAGCGGTTCCCGGATAGAAGCGGATTCCGGTGATCGGGCCGGTGAACCCTGAGGGCGGGCGGTAGGCGCGGGTGTCGGGGCCCGCGACCGAGAGGCGGCCGTTCATCCAGAGCAGGTCCATGCTGCCGTCGGGCAGGACCGGCAGATCGGTGTCGGAGACGCCGCCGCGCGTCCACAGCGTTGCGCCGGCGACGGACGAGGGTCGCTCCCGATAGCCTTGGGGCGGGTGGATATTCGTCAATGCACCCTCCGATCACCGTGAAAAGCGCTGAAAAGCACCGTTGTTCGGCATTCCATGCGAACATGCATCGTTTGCGCGTTTGCACTCGATGCAAGATTGCACGTTATGCCGTCGCGGGCTCGGCTCAATCCTTGACTTCGACCACGCGTTCGGCCTGGCCGGGCTTCCAGATCGTCACCTCCAGTCGACCGTCCACGATCTCGACCGAGGATGCGCCGGTGATGTCGGCGACGTAGAAGGGCTCGAACTTGCGGCCGCGCAGGTCGAAGCCGGATTCCTCGAACAGGGCCTCGGCGAAGCGCTGGTGCAGCGCCTGATCCTGCAGATCGTGCACGGTGCCGAACAGTTTGACGTCGCCGTCGCTGACCTGCGTGTCAACCGTGGCCGTGTGCAAGCAGAAGCGCGGATCACGCGCTAGATCGGCGAACTTCGTGGTGTTGGGCATCCCGGCCAGAATCAGATGCTCCTCGAACATGCGCGGCTCGAGCGGACTGATGCGCGGGAAGCCGTCCTTGCGCAGGGTCGCGAGCATGCAGAGGTTGCCGGTGGCGGCGTGACGACGGGTGAAGATGGTCGAGATACGGGGTGCTGCCGTGACGAACTCGTTCCATGACGTCATGGTCGCGACCGTACTCGCGGGGTACGACAACATCGACCCCTCATGGATCGTCGATCTCTGTTTGAATGGCCCGATGTCGTTCTCCCGTCGCGTCGCGGTGCTCGCCGCGGCGCTCCTCGGTTGTGCCGTTCCCGCTGTCCCCGCGAATGCCGTGATCGGCGGCGCCGAAACCACGACCGGTGACTATCCGTGGCTCGCCGCGGTCGGCACCCCGCTGTTTCTCACCCGGGCTTCCGGCCAGTTCTGCGGTGGCGAGCTGATCGCGCCCGACCGGGTGCTCACGGCCGCGCACTGCGTGGAGCTCGCGCGACTGCTGCCGCAGACCCTGACCGTCACCTTCGATCGCAGCGATCTGAATTCGCGCGAGGGAACGACCGTGGCCGTCACGGCGGTTCGCCTGCATCCGGGTTTCCGCACCGACACCGTCGACGGGGTCGACGTCTATCACCACGACATCGCCGTCCTGACCCTCGCGCACCCGCAGAATCGACCGATCGTGCCGATCGCGTCCCCGTCGGGCGGCACCGCCACCGTGCTCGGCTGGGGCGGCACCTCCGACGGCGACGAGTCCAATACCGTCCTGCGGCGCGCGACCGTGCCGATGGTCTCGGATGCCGACTGCACGGCCGCCTACCCGGGCGCGTTCGATGCCGCCGAGATGGTGTGCGCCGGTTCGACCGAGGCCGATACCGGTGAATTCGACAGCGGCGGGCCGCTACTCGTCGACGGGAAGCTGGTCGGCATCACCTCGTGGGCGCGCGGCGCGGCCCTGGCCGGATACCCGGGTGTCTACGCGCGCCTGCCCGCCGACTTCTGAGCGCTCACGCCCGCGACGCCGACTGGTCGAAGGCGAACACTCCCTTCGGGTCGTAATGCTTGGCGATGCCGCGCAGCCGGGAGGCGTTATCGCCGTAATAGGCACTCGCCCAGTTGGATAGGCCGGGGTCGATGTAGTTGACGAAGGCCGTGTTTCCCGTCAGGTCGCCGAGTCCGTCCCGCACCTCGTTCACCGCGGCGCGGGCTTCCGGCGTGGTGGCGCCGACGTAGATCTGGGCGGTCGCCAGAGCGCCACGATACGGAAAAGCGGTGTCCTTCGCGCCGATTCGCGCGGGCGCTCCGGACAGACTGTCCAGCAGGATATCCATGCCCTGGCGGCCCGTAAGCAGGGCGGTCAGGCGGCTCGGATCGGCGAGCGGCTTGGTCAGCACCCGCGAGGACGCGGTGAACGACTCACGGCCGAGCACTCCCCCGCCGTTCCAGTTCGGGCGGCACTGCGCCACCGAATAGTTCGCGCAGCCACCGAAATACATCATGGCCGAGAGGTAGTCCTTCGATAGCGAATACCTGTTGGTCGGTTGAGTCTTGGTGGCGGCGACCAGCTTGTCGACGAGCGCGTTCAGATTGCTCTCGGAGCCGACGTAGCAGCCGTTGATCCGGCAGGTCGGCGGGCTGCCCGCGGAAATGCCGAGGGTGGACCAGAATTCGTCGGGGGCCGAGGCCGTGAAGGTCTGCCAGGCGGCCAGCACGTCGGTCAGCGATCCGGCCGGGAAGCGGACCTGGAAGACCGCCAGTTGCGGTGCGGCGACGGTACGGAAGGTGAACGAGGTGACAATGCCGAAGTTGCCGCCACCGCCGCCGCGCAGCGCCCAGAACAGGTCGGGCTCGGAGGTCGCCGAGGCGGTCCGCAGCGTCCCGTCGGCGGTGACCACCTGCGCCGAAACCAGGTTGTCACAGGTCAATCCGTACTTTCCGGTCAGCACGCCGATACCGCCGCCGAGGGTCAGGCCGGAAATGCCGACGGTCGGACACGAACCGGCCGGTAGGCATCGGCCCGCCTGCGCCAGACCCGAGTACACGTCCATCAGCCGGGTACCGGCGCCGATCACCGCGGTCCCGTCCGGCTTCACCTCCACCCCGCTCATGCCACCCAGATCCACGACCAGTCCGTTATCGGGTGTCGAGTATCCGCCGTAGCTGTGCCCGCCGCTGCGCGCCGCCACCGGAATCCGCGCGCTCGCAGCGGCATTCACGCACGCCTGCACATCGGAGGCATTGGCGACCTGCGCTACCGCCGCGGGCTGTCTGGTGTCGAACGCCGGATTGAAGGCCAACTTGGCCGTCGAATAGCCCGAATCGGACGGCAAATTCAGCGTCCCCGCGAGGCGCTGCCGCAATCCTCCCCAATCCACCTGCCCCGCAGGCGGTTCCGATGTCGGTGCCGCTGTCGGCTCCGCGGCCGGAGCCTCCGGTTCACACCCGGTCGCCGACCCGAGCGCCGCCAAGCCGACGCCGACTCCGGCCGCCCGCAGCAGATTTCGCCGATTGAACGCCATACTGGCGCACCTCCCCCGAGGTAATTGCCCGGCCACCTCCCAGTCTGCCGGGCACACACGAACCACTCAACGGTCCGTTATCGCGACCTTGAAAGGTCGCGTTTCACTCGGCCAGCAGACCGTCCGCCAGATGCGCCCAATCAGCGAGAACCTGCTTGCGCCGCAATCGATCCCGGCCCACCATCTCGTCGAGCGTCGCCCCGCGCACCAGGTTGATGGTCAGCCAGAACGCGGACTCCAGTCGGTCCCGCGACACCTCGATGAAGCGGCCGCACGCGTCGAGCAGCTCGACGGTCAGATCGTGTTGCACGCGCAGCATCTCCCGGCGCAATTCGCGGTCGTTGGCGATGCCGACGTACAACTCGACCGCGGCCTTGCCCAGCTTCCCCGAGAAGGGCGCCGTCACCAGTTCGACGAGCACCTCACCCGCCGACGACTCCCCCGGCAGCGTCCGCTCGCGCCGCTGCAGCGCCTCCCGCTGCCGCAGCGTCAGATGCTCGATGGTCTGGGCGAACAATTCCTGCCGGGTATGGAAGTGGTGCAGCTGCGCGCCGCGCGTGACCCCGGCCCGCGCGGTGATGTCCGCGATGGAGGCGCTCGCGTACCCCACCTCGGCCAGGCTGTCGATCGCCGCGTCCAGCAGCAGCGCACGGGTGCGGAGGCTCTTCTCCTGATGCTTGTTCGGGGGCAGACCGGATACCACCTGGTCAGTCTAGCGGCCTGTCGAAATTGCGTGCACCCTTGCATGTAATTGGGTGTCGGTCGTAATGTGACGGCCATGCCCGTCGATCGCCTGCTGCCCACCACCGAAGCCCGCGACCTCATCGAACTCACCCGCGATATCGCGGACAAGGTGCTCGAGCCGAATGTCGTCGAGTACGAGAAGCAGGCGCGGTATCCCGCCGAGGCGTTCCGGGCGCTCGGGGCCGCGGGGCTGCTGAGCCTGCCGTACCCGGAGGAGTTCGGCGGGGGCGGGCAGCCCTACGAGGTGTATCTGCAGGTGCTCGAGGAGCTGGGCGCGCGGTGGGCGGCGGTCGCGGTGGCCGTCAGCGTGCACAGCCTGTCGTGCCATCCGCTGTTCGCCTACGGCACCGACGAGCAGAAGCAGCGCTGGCTGCCGGAGATGTTGTCGGGCAATCTGATCGGCGCGTACAGCCTCTCGGAGGCGCATGCCGGATCGGATGCGGCCGCGCTGCGCTGCCGGGCGGTCGAGACCGACGGCGGGTATCGCATCACCGGCACCAAGGCGTGGATCACCAACGGCGGCAAGGCCGATTACTACACCCTGTTCGCCCGCACCGGCGAGGGCTCGCGCGGCATCTCCTGCTTCCTGGTCCCCGCCGACATCGAGGGACTCTCGTTCGGTAAGCCCGAGGAGAAGATGGGCCTGCGCGCGGTCCCCACCACCAGCGCCGCTTACGACGACGCCTTCCTCCCCGCCGACCGCCTCGTCGGCGCGCCCGGCCAGGGCCTGCCGATCGCCTTCAGCGCCCTGGACTCCGGCCGCCTCGGCATCGCCGCGGTCGCCACCGGCATCGCCCAGCGCGCCCTCGACGACGCCGTCACCTACGCCAAGGACCGGGAGGCCTTCGGCCGCCCCATCATCGACCACCAGGGCCTCGGCTTCCTCCTCGCCGATATGGCCGCCGCCGTCGGCGCCGCCCGCGCCACCTACCTCGACGCCGCCCGCCGCCGCGACGCCGGCCTCCCCTACTCCCGCCAGGCCAGCATCGCCAAACTCACCGCCACCGACGCCGCCATGAAGGTCACCACCGATGCCGTCCAGGTCTTCGGCGGCTACGGCTACACCCAGGACTTCCCCGTAGAGCGCTACATGCGCGAAGCCAAGATCACCCAGATCTTCGAGGGCACCAACCAGATTCAGCGGCTCGTCATCGCGCGGTCGCTGGCCAGCGACTGATCACGGGGTCGCCGGGCGGCGGGCGGCCAGGAAGAGGTCGTGTTCCGGGATGGCCGCGGGGTGGTCGGGGAGGAATTCGACTACTCGTTCGCGGACGATCTCGAGGCCCGCGTCGGTCAGGAGGCGGTGGAAGTGTTCGGGTGGGTAGCTGCTGACCGTGACCGGCTGGCCCATGAATTCGATGTCGAGGGATTCGACGTCGGCGGGGACGGTGGCGAAGAGGAAGATGCCGCCGGGTGCCAGCCAGTCGGCGAATTTCAGTAGGGCCGTGTCGATTTCGGTGCGCGTCAGCTGGAGCAGTGGGAAGAAGGCGATGACCGCGTCCCACGTTCCGGGTGGATACGAGAGCGTGCGCAGGTCGGCGATTTCGAAGTGGGCGGCGGGGACCTGGGTGCGGGCGATCTCGATCATTTTCGGGGAGACGTCGCAGCCGGTGACGTCGTGCCCGGCCGCGGCCAGGAGTTCGGCGGTGGGGCGGCCGGTGCCGCAGCCGATATCGAGGATCTTCGCGGTGGCGGGGAGTTCGGCGAGCAGCCATTCGAGTTCCTCGCGCTGGGCGGTGAGGCCGGCGAAGGCCTGTTCGTAGTCCTTGCCCAGCTCGTCGAACACTTCGGCTGCCGAAAGTCCCATGCGGACAACGGTAATCGACCCGGTGGTCGCGGGCGATGCGAAAGCGGCGGATCGGCTAGTTGCGGCCGAACCAGCGCCGCCAGCCGGTCGGGCGCGGGGGCTCGCCGTCGGGGTCCTGGAACGAGACGTTGATCGGCGCACCGGCCGGGATGAAACGGACCTGGTCGTGGATCTGGCCCGCCATGCCGACGGCGGTGACGAAATCCATCACCCGGACGTTGGCGGCATCCTCCGCACCGCCGAGGACGACCGGGTGGCCGAGGTCGTAGATCTCGGAGTCGTTCGGGTGCAGGCCCTGTTTGGCGGCCGTGACGGCGAGCATGGCGCGCAGGTAGTCGTCCTGACCCGCAGCGGTCTGGAGTTCCGCGTTGCATTCGTCGAGGGATTCCCACTCGCGAGTGATCTTCCCCCAGAACACATCCAGGTACCAGACGCCATCCTTGGCGATGAAGAAGACATCGCCGAACGGCGAGGTGAACACCGGAGCGAGGCCCTCCACACCAATCCATACCCAGCTCTGCAACGCGTACTGATACTGCTCGGGCGTGAACCGGCGCAACAACTCAACTTCCACCACAAATCGGACAGTACCCGAGAGCTCCTGCGCCCCAGCGAATATCGAAAAAGGGCCTCACCGGGATGTTCCCCGATGAGGCCCTTCCGGTATTACGCCGTGGCCTGGCGCTTGGGCAGCTTCCAGCCCGGGCGCGGGAAGTGGCAGGTGTAGCCGTCCGGGTAGCGCAACAGGTAATCCTGATGCTCCGGCTCGGCATCCCAGAACGCGCTGGCCGGGGTCACCTCGGTGACCACCTTGCCGGGCCACAGGCCCGAGGCGTCGACGTCGGCGATGGTGTCCTCGGCGACCCGCTTCTGCTCGTCATCGAGATAGAAGATGGCCGAGCGGTAGCTGGTCCCGATGTCGTTGCCCTGGCGGTCCTTGGTGCTCGGATCGTGGATCTGGAAGAAGAACTCCAGCAGCGCACGGTAATCCGTCTGCGCCGGGTCGTATTCGATCTCCACGGCCTCGGCGTGCCCGGGGTGATTGCGGTAGGTCGGGTGATCGTTGCGCCCGCCCGTGTAGCCGACCCGGGTCGAGACCACACCCGGCTGCCGCCGGATCAGATCCTGCATGCCCCAGAAACATCCACCGGCCAGAATCGCCTTGCGCGTGTCGGTCACGCTTCCTCCTTCGTGAACAGGGACTTGTACTGTCCGTAACCCTCGGCCTCGAGATCGTCGAGGTGAATGAATCGCAGCGCCGCGGAATTGATGCAATAGCGCAGCCCGCCGGCCTCGCGCGGCCCGTCGGGGAAGACGTGCCCGAGATGGCTGTTCCCGTTGAACGAGCGCACCTCGGTCCGCACCATGAAATGGCTCGTGTCCCGCTTCTCCACCACGTTCTCGGACTCGATCGGCTTGGTGAAACTCGGCCACCCCGATCCGCTCTCGAACTTGTCCGTCGACGCGAACAACGGCTCACCCGAAACGACGTCCACATAGATCCCGGGCTCATGGTTGTCCCAGTACTCCCCCGTGAACGCCCGCTCGGTCCCATTCTCCTGCGTGACGTGGTCCTGCTCAGGCGACAGCGCGGCCACGGCCGCCGGATTCCGGTTGTACTCCCGTGTCACTTGACCTCCTTTATCGGCCTCAGCTACAACCAACCCTGCCTGCTGGAAAGTCCGGCCTCAACCCCGCGTCATACTTCCGTCACCATTGGGTGGCCGGGGGCGTCGTTCACCGGCGGAAACGGCCCGGACAGGCATACTCACCTGCGTGAGCGCGGCCGACAATGCCACCGATGATGGCAACGACACCGATGACAGTCAGGTACCGGCGTGGGCGCGGCGGACCGCTGGGGAGTCGCGGTGGGCCGCGACGGCGGCCATGGTCGGGATTCTGGTGGTGCAGTTCTATCTGCCGAACCAGTTCGTCGCCGGGCCGCGATGGCTGGTGCCGGGGATCGGACTGACCCTCATGCTCATCCTGATGGTCGCCAGCCCGTTCCGATTGGATCGCGAAGAGTTCTGGCTGCGCCGCTTCAGCCTGGCCCTGATGGCGGTGCTCGGGTTCGCCCTGGTCTGGTCGGTGTACCACCTGGTGCTGGGACTGGTGAACGGGAAGGTCAGCGACAACCCGGCCGGACTGCTGAGCTCGGGCGGCGGGATCTGGCTGAGCAATGTACTCGTATTCGCGCTCTGGTACTGGGATCTGGACCGCGGCGGCCCCGCCGCCCGAGCCCACGCCCGCAAGCCCTACCCCGACTTCCTCTGGGTCCAAATGCAGAATCCGGAACTCGCCGACCCCGACTGGGAACCCCAATTCCCCGACTACCTCTACCTCTCCTTCACCAACGCAACGGCTTTCAGCCCCACCGACGTCATGCCCATGTCCCGCTGGGCGAAAACCCTGATGATGATCCAATCGGCGATCTCCCTGATCACCGTCAGCCTGGTCATCGCCCGCGCGGTGAGCGTCCTGAAGTGAAATCCGCGAGACCCTCGCTTATTTCAGCGTCGACATCTGGCTGGCCAGCCAGCGCCCGTCGGGCTGTTCGTCGACCGTCATGGTCATCGGAACCGTCTGCTCCGTCGGCGTCGGTGCGGAGAGGTTGGTGGTCGCCTGCTTCACGACGACGATCACCTCGGCCTTGCGATTGCCGAGAGATGCCAGACCGCAGTGTATTTCGGACAACTTATTGTGGACCTGCTGCGACACCATTCTGTCCTTCAGCGCCGCACGCGTAGTCACGAAGTCCTTCCTCAGGTCTCCGGTGGAGGCGGCCAGCAACGCATCGAAGGTCTGATCGACATTCGTGTAGTCGTAGGTGCCGATCAGCCTCGCCACGTCACATGCGGCCTGCTGGGCCGCCGTCGCCTCGCTGCTCAGCTGAGATGCGGAGAGTTGCGCGCGCAGATCGTCGGAGGTGTTCTTCTCTCCGGAGTAGAGGACCGAACTGGTCACCGTTCCGGCGATACCCAGCACCGCCACCGCAGCGGCGATCACCCACGGGATGATCGCCCGCCCGGGCGAACTCGGCTGGGGCGGGTGGTATTGCGGCGGAAGGCCGGTGGACGCGTAGTACGGCAGCGGGGCCTGCACCGGCGGTGCGGCGACCGGAACCGGGGACGCCTGCGGCGGGATCGGCGTGGACTCCGGTGAAGTCGGCTGCGAATCAGCGGAATTCGGCTGTGCATCGGGTGTGGGCGCGGTCATGGGTACTCCCCCTTTTTCGAACGTGCCCCGCGATGCTATCCGCTGATTCGAACCGGTCGGATTGTGACCTGTCCTGGCGAACTGGTCAGCGGTTGAAGAACATGTCCGCGACGACCATGAGGACGGCGACCCCGACGAAGGCGGCGGCGAAGCCGATGGATTGGCCGATGGTGCCGACGATTCCGGCGGTGAGGAACAACGTGAGGACGGGGGCCCAGACGAACATGTCGGGCGGGCCGAAGGTGCGCTTCTTGCGGGTGGCCGTGGCGCTGGGGGCGGGCTGGCGACGTTGCTGGGTGGCGCGTCCGGGTGTAGTCACCTGGGCGAGACTACAATTCGCCGGCTGTTCGCGCGACCTCGGGGCGGCGTGGCGGGAGAGCGCAGCAGCCGACGGCGCAGGGGGTGCCGTTGAGAGTGCAGCCGAGAGCGGTCATATCGCTCAGACGCGCCGGGGTCGCGCCGGAAATGTGCTCCTCCACCAGGTCCGCGACCATCTGCGCGAAGCGGGCGTCGGGGCCGGGGGTGGCGGCGCGGGCGAAGGCCATACCCAGTTCGGCGGCACGGTCTTTCGCCTCGTTGTCGAGATCCCAGATGACCTCGAGGTGGTCGGAGACGAAGCCGACAGGGCACACCACGACCGCGTCCACGCCCTGTTCGGAGAGCGCGTCGAGGTGGTCGACGATGTCGGGGTCCAGCCACGGGACCTGCGGCGGCCCGGAGCGGGACTGCCAGACCAGGTCGTAGGCGTCGAATCCGGTTGCCGCGGCGCACAATCGGGCCGCCTCGGCGACCTGACGGCTGTAGAGGCGCTGCTCGGTGGTCGGCCCGGAGGCGATATCGGCGGAGACCGGCACCGAGTGCGCGGTGAACACCAGGCGCGCCGAATCCCGCTTGTCCTGCGGCAGTTCCGCGACAGCCGCGCGAATCGCGTCCGCGAAGGCCGCGATGAACAGCGGATGGTCGAAATACTGTCGCAGCTTGGTCAATTCGGGCGCGTCGGCCACGGCGGCCCGGGCACGCACGATGTCCTCGTGATACTGCAGGCACCCGGAGTACCCGCCCCACGCCGAGGTCGGGAACACCAGCGCCGACCGGATCCCGTCGGCGTGCATGCGCTCCACGGTGTCCTCGACCATCGGATGCCAGTTCCGATTGCCGAAATACACCGGCAGATCGATTCCGCGCGCGGCGAATTCGGCCTCGACGGCCTTGATGATGTCCAGATTCAAAGCATTGATCGGCGACACCCCGCCGAAGTGCAGATAGTGCTGCGCGACTTCGGCGAGACGCTCGGGCGGGATGCCCCGGCCCCGAGTGACGTTCTCCAGGAACGGCATCACGTCTTCGGGGCGTTCCGGGCCGCCGAAGGACAGGAACAGCAGCGCTTCGGCGGCCACGGAAAACTCCCTTCAGACTTGCGGGCAGATCAGTTCGCGCCGAAACCGTCGGCCGGGAACCAGGTGTTGTGCGAGGCGCCGCCGTCGACGTAGATGATCGAACCGGTGGTGCCCGGCAGCCAATCCGACAGCAGGGTCACCACGGACTTGGCGACCACGGTCGGGTCGTCGACATCCCAGCCGATCGGGGACGCGCCGTCCCAGTAGGTGTTGAGCATGTTCAGCTGCTTGGCGTCATCGGTGGCGGTGCCCGCGATGGCCTTGGCGGCGAGGGTCTTGATCGGGCCCGCGGCGATCAGGTTGGAGCGAACCTTCTTGGCCTCGCCCACCTCTCGCGCCACGTACCGGTTCACCGACTCGAGCGCGGCCTTGGCCACACCCATCCAGTTGTAGTACGGCATCGCGGTGCGCGGATCGAAGTCCATGCCCACGATGGAGCCGCCCTCGTTCATGACCGGCAGCACGGCGCGGGCCAGCGAGGCGTAGGACCACGCCGAGATCTCGAACGCCTTGGCGGCGTCGGCGCCCGGGCCGTCCAGGAACGGCAGTGCCTCCGGACCCATCAGGGTGCGCGGCGCGAACGCGATCGAGTGCAGCACACCGTCGATGCCCTCGGGCGCCAGTTCGCGAACCTTGTCGGCGAGCTCGGCGAGGTTCTCCTCATTGGTCACGTCCAGGCCGATGGCCGGGGGGACCTCCTGCGGCAGGCGCTTGGCGATGCGGTCGATGAGCCGCAGGCGCTCCGGAATACCGGTGATGATCACCTTCGCGCCCTGCTCCTGCGCCTTGGCCGCGGCGTGGAAAGCGATGGACGAGTCGGTGATGATGCCGGTGATGAGGACGGTTTTGCCGTCGAGCAATCCAGCCATGGGGTGGTCGGTTCTCCTCGTTATCAGAATGCTGGGGACGTGGCGATCGGGTCGAGCCTGAGCGAGAAGCTCAGTGGCCCATGCCCATACCGCCGTCGACGGGGATGATGGCGCCGGAGATGTAGGACGCGTCGTCGGAGACCAGGAAGCTGATCGCGGCCGCGACATCCTCGGCCTCGCCGATGCGGCCGGCGGGGATGAACTCGAGGACGTTCTTGCGCATCTCCTCGGTCATGTCCTCACGGGTCATGTCGGTGTCGATCAGGCCGGGCGCCACCACGTTGGCGGTGATGTTGCGCTTACCGACCTCACGGGTGATGGCACGGGCCATACCGATCAGGCCCGACTTGGAGGCCGCGTAGCTGACCTGCGCGGGCGAACCCATCTGGCCGACGACCGAGCCGAGGAAGACGATGCGGCCGAAGCGGTTCTTGAGCATATTGCGGTTGGCCCGCTGGGCGACTCGCCACGCACCGGTGAGGTTGGCGTCGATGACCTTCGAGAACGAATCCTCGGTCATGCGCATCAGCAGCGTGTTGTCCACGATGCCCGCGTTGGCGACGACGACCTCGACCGGACCCTGGTGCGCCTCCACCTCGGTGAACGCGCGATCGACCGATTCGCTATCGGTCACATCGCATTTCACGCCGAAGAGACCCTCCGGCACACCCGAACCGCGATGCGTGACGGCGACCTTGTGGCCGTCGGCGAGCAGGCGCTGGGCGACCGCGAGACCGATGCCGCGGTTGCCTCCGGTCACCAGTACCGACCGGGATGTGATGTTCGACATAGACGCAAACCTATCTGTTCGTATTCGGGAGTCGGCGCGCGGTACCGAGTTACGGCAGTCGCTGACGATAGAGCAGCGCGGCGATCAGACCGAGGGCGGTCACCACCAACCCGGCCAGCACCCACGCGCGGCTCGCATCCGCGATGGTCTTCTCATAGCCGATCTGCTCTTCCAGATGGGCGTAGACATTCTTCAATTCTTCGAGCGTGGAGGCGGTGAAGAACTCGCCGCCGGACAGCTTCGCGATCTCGCGCAGCGAGTCGTCGTCGACGGGGACGCGCACGCGCTGCGAGCCCTTGCCGTCCTGATCCGGGATCTCGACGGTGCCCCACGTGGTGCCGAACGAAATCGTCGACACCGGAATGCCTTTCTCCTTCGCCAGACGCGCGGCGGTGAAGCCGTGGCGGGGATTCTCGACATCCTTGTCGTCCGGCACGGTCTGCTTACCGTCGGACATGAGCACGACCTGGGCCGGCGGCGGCTTCTCCGCGCCACCCAGCACCGAGGCCAGGGTGTCGATGGATTGCAGGGCGGTCAGAATGCCCTCACCGGTGGCGGTCCGCTCGGCCAGCTTCATATTGTCGATGGCCGCCTTGACCGCTTCGCGGTTGGTGGTCGGCGACACCTGCACCGAGGCGGTGCCGGCGAAGGTGACCAGACCCAGGTTGATACCGGGGGTCAGATTGTCCGCGAACTCCTTGGCGGCCTTCTTGGCCACCTGAATTCGGCTCGGCGGCACGTCGGTCGCCTCCATGGACAGCGACACGTCGATCACCAAGATCACCGTGGCGCGATTGCGCGGCACCTTCTTGGCCGCGGTCGGACCGGCCGCCGCGAAGGTCAGGAAGATCAGGCCGACCAGCGTGATCGCCACGGGCACATGCCGCCACGCGCGCGGCTGCCGGGGCGCCACCTTCTCCAGCAACTCCATATTGGAGAAGCGCAGCACATGCTTGCGCCGCCGCTGCTGCATCAGGATGTAGATCAGCGCCGCCAGCCCGATCACGACCAGGAACGCCAGCCACGCCTCGTGCGCGAAATTCGAAAGGCTGAAGGTCAAATCGCCAATAGTCACTGCCGCGGCACCCGTCCGGCATTCGGGGCGCCGAAGGTGTGGCGCCGGGTGGACACGAATCGGACCACGTCCGCGATCCAGTCGCGATCGGTGCGCAGCGTCATCACCGGCGCGCCGCAGCCGCGCAGCGCCTGCTCCACCTGATTGCGATGCTGCTGCGCCGCACGCGCGAAATCGGCGCGGAGCGTGGGGGTCACACTGAATTCCCGGGTCCGGCCCGTCTCCGGGTCGTGCAGGACGACGTCGCCGATGTCCGGGAGTTCCAGATCGCGGGGATCGAGCACCTCGACGCCGAGCAGATCGTGGCGGCCGGAGATGGCGCGCAGCGAACGCTGCCAGTCGATCTCGCCGAGGAAGTCCGAGATCACCACGGCCAGACCGCGTTTGCGCTGCGGCCGGCGCAGGGCCTCGATGGCCTCGCGCAGATCACCGCGCACCCCGTCGGGGGCGTGCGGGGCGGTGGCGATCCGGCGCAGCAAGGCCTGCTCGTGCACGCGGCCGCTGCGGGCCGGAATGCGGATCAGTTGCTGGCCATTGGCCACCACCGCGCCGATCCGGTTGCCGCCGCCGCTGGTCAGATGCGTGACCGCGGCCGCCGCGGCGACCACCAGATCCCGCTTCTCGCACAGCGCGGTACCGAAATCGAGGCTGGCCGACAGGTCGATCACCAGCCAGGTCTCGAGTTCCCGGTCGGCGATCATCTGCCGCACGTGCGGGTGGGTGGTGCGGGCGGTCACCGACCAATCCATCTGCCGCACATCATCGCCCGGCTGATACATGCGGGCATCGCCGGGCTCGGAGCCGGGACCCGGGATCAGGCCCAGGTGGTCACCGTGCAGCACGCCGTCCAGGCGCCGGCGCACGGTGAGTTCGAGCGTCTTCAACGCCGCGGTCAACCGGGGATCGGTCAACTGCCCCTGCCGGAACGAGGGCGGGGCGTGCGTGGAGTCGCTGGGAGGTGAGATCGTCACGGGCGCAATCGATTCCGACGGCCTCACTTGGGCTGGGGCTGACCGGGGACTCCGGGCGCGTGACCATTGGGCGGCTGCGGAATGCCCTGCGGCGGCTGCGGAATACCGCCGGCCGGGGCCATACCCGGCTGGCCGCCGTGCGGGCCCATCACCGGCGGCTGGGCCGGGGCGGGCATCGGAGCGACAGGGGCACCCGAGGCGCCGGCCGGGGCATTGGCCTGGGCGGCGACCTGCGGCAGGCCGACCGTCTGCAGCACGCGCTTGATCACGTCGTCGGGGCTGACCTCGTCGGCCAGGGCGTCGTAGGACAGCACCAGGCGGTGGCGCAGCACGTCCGGGATCACCTCGACGACATCCTGCGGGACCACGTAGTCGCGGCCGCGGATCAGGGCGACGGCGCGCGCGGCGGCGATGATGCCCAGCGAGGCGCGCGGCGAGGCGCCGTAGGAGATCCACCCGGCGACATCCTGCATGCCGAAGTCGGCGGGCTTGCGGGTCGCGGCGATGACGCGGACCACGTAGTCGACCAGCGCATGGTGGACGAAGGTATTGGCGGCCACGCCCTGCAGGCGGACCAGCGCCTCCGGATCGAGAATGCGCTTGGCCTCCGGCGGGGTGACACCCATCCGGTAGATGATCTCGCGCTCCTCCTCGACCGAGGGGTAGTCGACGACGACCTTGAACAGGAAGCGGTCGCGCTGCGCCTCGGGCAGCGGGTACACGCCCTCGGACTCGATCGGGTTCTGGGTCGCCATGACCAGGAACGGATTCGGCATCGGGTAGGTCTTGCCGCCGATGGACACGTGCCGCTCGGCCATCACCTCGAGCAGTGCGGACTGCACCTTGGCCGGCGCGCGGTTGATCTCGTCGGCGAGCACGAAGTTCGCGACCACCGGGCCCAGCTCGGTATCGAACTCCTCGCGGCCCTGGCGGTAGATGCGGGTACCGACGAGGTCGGTGGGCACCAGGTCCGGGGTGAACTGGACGCGGGAGAAGCTGCCCCCCACCACCTTCGCGAAGGTCTCGACCGCGAGGGTCTTGGCGATGCCCGGCACACCCTCCAGCAGGACGTGACCCTTGGCGAGTACACCGACCAACAGCCGCTCGACCAGCCGATCCTGGCCGACGATCACGCGTTTGACTTCGTAGATCGCCTTCTCCAGAGTCTGGACATCGCGCTCGAGGGTGTTCGAAGCCGAGGGCGGCGCATCCTTCACCGTGCTTACCCCGCTCACACCGTCAGTCGAAGTCACCAACATCCCCGCTTTCGCCTTGGTCTCTGTGCGTTCCGCCCCAACTATTCCAGGTATCTCGCGTGATTGCCGCACCCGGCTGCGATCGGCGCGCGAATTTCGGCGCTGAAATGTGTGTTTCAGCTATTTCGCGGCCGGATCGCCGTCACGGCGAGTCAGTTCACGCAATGCCTTCTCCGACGGGGTGCCGGGCTCGGCGCTGTAGAGGACCAGGGCGCGGACGCCCGGGTCGGCGGGCAGATTCAGGAATTCGAAGTCCAGGTGCAGAGCGCCGACGCGCGGATGGTCGAGGTGGTAGCGGCCGTGGGCGATATCGCTGACGTCGTGGGTCTCCCACATGTACCGGAATTGATCGCTGGCGGCGGTCATGGTGGCGACCAGGTTCCGCAGTGCCGTGTCGTCGGGGCGGGCGCTGGCGCGCAGGCGCAGGTAGGTGACGACGCGGCGGGCCACCTCGGGCCAGGTGGGGGCGGAGATCCGACGGATGTTCTCGTTCAGGAAGACCAGGTGCGCCCAGGTTCGTTCGGTGTCGGGGATGGTGGCGAAGTCGATGTCGAAAACCAAGGTGGCGGCGCGGTTCCAGGCCAGGATGTCGGTGTGGTGGCCGACCGCGTAGGCGGGGGTCGGGTCGAGGGCGTCGACGAGCTGGCGTAGGCGGGGGCGGACC
>NZ_BAAFGR010000061.1:0-42049 GCF_041154655.1 Nocardia sp. JMUB6875 | reverse complement strand
CGTCTGGCCCCCACCCCAGACCTACCGCGAGGCCCGCCGCACAGCAGAGTCGATCCTCCCCGGCGTCCACTACCGCCGCCACCTCCTATGGCGCTACTCCTTGATCTGGACCAAGCCGAATCCGGCCGCGCCCCAGAGCTAGTCGCCAAGCCTGTTACAGGACATCGAACGGGATGGTCGCCTCCACAGGTTCATCGAGCCGGCTAGCGCGCACGTTGTTGGCTGCGGCGCGGTGGGCGGCCGTGCCAGCGGCGGTAGGCGTGGCTGAAGGCGGCGGTGTCGGAGTAGCCGAGGCGGCGGGACACCGCTTCGACGGTGAGACCTTGGGCGAGGAGTTCCTCGGCGAGAAGTTGGCGGGTCTGGTCGACAACCGCGCGGAAGGTCGTGCCTTCCTCGGCCAGGCGGCGGTGCAGGGTCCGCTCCGACACTGCCAGTTCGCGAGCCATTTCGGTCAAGGTCGGCATATCGGCGGGGTTCCGCAGCAACCGATGCCGTACCTGGGCGGCCGCGCCGGTGAAGCGGGCGCGTTCGTCGAGGAGGGTCTCGCACTGGTGGACGCACTGGGCGGCGGTGTCAGGGTCCGGGGCCGGGGTGGCGCGGTCGAGGAACACGCTCGGAATGGTGAAAGCGTTTCGGGACGCGCCGAATTCGATTGTTATGTCGATGCCGTACGGCCCGACCAGGGCTCGGGCGGCGGTGAGGTAGTCGGCTTCCTCGGTATCGGTCAGTTCGAGCCGGACCGGTTCGGTCATGGCCTCGACAAGTTCCAGCACCACGGGTGAGAGCAGCAGCGATGCCGCACGGAAGCCTGAGACCAGGTCGCGGACCAGGAGGAACGGGCGCACGTCGGCGGGTACATCGCCGTCACCGACCTCCACCAGCAGGCCGGCCGCGGATTCGGTGAAGGTCACGTCGAAGAAGTCGGAGGTCAGTTCGACGAATCGGGCGAGCAGGCCGAGCGCCTCGCGCACGGTCGCGCTGGAAAGCATGGCGTATCCGAGGATTCCGGTGCTGGTCAGTGAATACCGCAGACCGGTCTCGAGGCCGAGCAGGCGCGGGTCCTCGGCCCCGGACAGCAGATTCCGGATGACGCGCAGTTCCTGTCGGGGCAGCACCACCGCGCCCGGCGGCTCGAGGTCGGCGGGCCGCAGGCCGGTTCCGGCCAGTAGGTCGGCCGTGGACAGTCCGTGTGCGTGCCCGGTGTCGAGCAGATATCGCGTCGACACCGCCGGACGCGCGATTTCCCACCGCGATGGCCGCACCGGGTCCCCCATGTGGCGAAAGCTAACAAGAACCGGTCGGGTTGTCACCTGTCCGCTCGAATCCCCGCTCCCTACCGTCGAATTCAGGACTTCGAGGAGAGGGGAACCCATGACCACCGCAGCGATTCCATTCGACCCCGCCCGCGCCGAGCGTATCGGCCGAGCACGCCGACGTGTGCCGGAGGACGCGGTGGATCGGGTGGTCCGGGGGATGTTCCGGACCGACACCGTGATCGATGCGGTCGTCGAGGATTTCGCGAATCTCGGCCCCGGCACCGGCTGGCGGCTCCTCGGCGAGGCCCTGCGCCATCGTGATCCGTGCCCGCCCGGCGCGCCGGACTCGCTCCGAGACCTCTTGACCCCCTTGATGAATCCTCCGGACTGGTTCGATCCGATCCAGATCCGGCGCGGCGCGGAGTTGTGGTGGCGTTTCGCTCCGGCCGTCATCATCGGGATGGGTGGAACCCTGATGACGGCCTATCGTTTCGGCGACCTCAACAAACCGCAGGCCATGAACTCCCGTTCGGAGACCATGGCAGCCCGCCGCTACGAGGAGACCTCCCGCTGGGTCCTGGCCGCCACCGAGCCTGGCAGGCTGGTCCCCGGCGGCACCGGTTTCGACGCCACCATCCGAATCCGCTTCGTACACGCCATGGTTCGTCGCCACCTGCGCAAGAGCGGCGCCTGGCGACGCGACGCCTGGGGTGAACCCATCCACACCACCGGCATGGCCGTCACCGCGCACGCCTTCCTGCTCATGCCGCTGGCGCTGTACGAGCTGTTCGACATGCCCCTGAGTTCAGAGGAACTCGAAGCCATCCGCCAATTGTGGTGCTGGATCGGCTGTCTCATGGGCGTCCCCCATGATCTGCTTGCCCACTCGATCGACGATGCCGAAAACATCAGCCGCGCCGCCACCGTCATCTTCGCGCCACCCGACGCCGACACCGCCACCCTCACCCGAGCCCTGCTCCGCGGCGGCCTCCGCCCCGAACGCATACTCCCGCAGCCTCTTCGGCGCGCGACCGCCCCGATCCTGCGTCCCCCGATCTCGACCCTCGTCTGGGGCACCACCGGCCGCACCGTCACCGCCTACTCCGACCCCGACGGCACCCCACCCCGCAACCACCCGCTCATCCTGTCGCTCCGTCAGCTGGCCCGAGTCCGGGAACTACTGCGCCGCAACGGCCGCCTCGGCGCCGACGAGCACATCGCCACCACTCAGCGCCGCGTCCTTTCCTCCGCCCTCGACGCCATGCGGGCCGCGCCCGCGCCACTCGATCCCGCCCGTGCTGTCACCGCCAAGCGCTGAAAACGGGGAAGGCCCCGAGTCGGAATCGACTCGGGGCCTTGCCTTGTGACTGATGATCAGTGATCGGTTGGGACGTTCGATCAGTGATCGGACTGGGTGCCCTTGGCGGCGTTCTGGGCCGATTCGAGGGCGCGCAGCATGTCGTGTTCTTCCTCGTGGGCGAGGGCGACGTTCTGCTCCTGCTCCGACGCGGGGTCGGCGCGGAGGAACGAACCCGTGCCGGGCTTGCCGGCGGAGCCCAGCTTGGACATCTTCTTGGGCACCGGGGCGCCCTGGTACTCCAGCGGGATCGGGTGGCCGTGCGAATCGACCGGGCCGAGGGGCTGGTGGACCTCGATGTACTCACCGTGCGGAAGGCGCTTGATGACACCGGTTTCGATGCCGTGCTCGAGCACCGCGCGGTCGCTGCGCTGCAGGCCGATGCAGAACCGGTAGGCCGCGAAGTACGCGATCGGCGGGGCCACCAGCAGCGCGATGCGGAAGAACCACGTGGTCGCGTTCAGCGAGATGTCGAACTTCAGCGAGATGATGTCGTTGACACACGCCAGCGTCAGCACCATGTAGAACGCGATGGCCATCGAACCGATGGCGGTGCGGACCGGCACGTCGCGCGGACGCTGCAGCAGGTTGTGGCGGGCGGTGTCGCCGGTGAGGCGCTTCTCGATCCACGGGTAGGCGATCAGCACGGTGAACACCAGGCCCATGATGAGCGCGACCCAGAACGGCGCCGGGACCGTGTAGCGGCCCAGGTACAGCTCCCACGGCGGCATGAGACGCGCCATGCCGTCGGTCCACATCATGTAGAAGTCCGGCTGCGAACCCGCGGAGACCTGAGACGGGTTGTAGGGGCCCAGGTTCCAGATCGGGTTGATCTGGAAGACGCCACCCATGATCGCGACGATGCCGAGGGTGAAGGCGAAGAACGCGCCCTGGTCGGCGGCGAACACCGGGATGATGCGGGCGCCGACGACGTTCTTCTCGGTGCGGCCCGGTCCGGGGAACTGGGTGTGCTTCTGGTACCAGACCAGCGCCACGTGGGCGGCGATCAGGGCCAGGATGATGCCCGGCAGCAGCAGCACGTGCGCGATGTAGAGGCGCGGAATGATGATGGTGCCCGGGAAGTCACCGCCGAAGATCAGCCAGTGCATCCAGGTGCCGATGACCGGCACGCCCATGGTGATACCACCGAAGGCGGCGCGCAGACCGGTGCCGGAGAGCAGGTCGTCCGGGATCGAGTAGCCGAAGAAGCCCTCGAACATGGCCAGGATCAGCAGCAGCGAGCCGATCACCCAGTTCGCCTCACGCGGCTTGCGGAACGCGCCGGTGAAGAAGATGCGGAACAGGTGGATGATGATCGACGACGCGAAAAGCAGTGCGGCCCAGTGGTGCACCTGGCGCACGAACAGACCGCCGCGCACCTCGAAGGAGATGTTCAGCGCGGTCTCGTAGGCCCGCGACATGGTGACACCGCGCAGGGGCTGGTAGGCGCCCTGGTAGACGGTCTCCGACATGGACGGGTCGAAGTACAGCGTCAGGTAGACACCCGACAGCAGCAGGATGATGAACGCGTACAGCGCGATCTCACCCAGCAGGAACGACCAGTGGGTCGGGAAGACCTTGTTGATCGATCGCTTGGCGAACGCGGCCAGGTGGTAGCGCTCGTCCATTTCGTTGGCCTGTACGGCCGCTTTGCTCGGGCTCATGAACGACGCTCCCAGTAGGCCGGGCCGAGGGGCTCGATGAAGTCGTGCTGGGCGACCAGGTAGCCATCGGCGTTGACGGTGATCGGCAGCTGCGGCAGCGCACGCGCGGCCGGACCGAAGACCGGCTTACCCCATTCGGTCGCGGAGAACTGCGACTGGTGGCAGGGGCACAGGATTCGGTTGGTCTGCTGCTCGAACAGCGAGGTCGGGCAGCCGAGGTGGGTGCAGATCTTCGAGTAGGCGAAGTAGTCGCCGTAGTTGAAGCTCTCCTGGCCCTTGCGCTTGATGGCGTGCTCGGCGTCGTGGGTACGCAGGCGAATCAGCATGACCGCGTTGCGGATACCGCGCAGCGACTCGAGCGTCTTGTGCTCGTCACCGCGCCAGGATTCCTTCCACGGGAAGACGGTCTCCATGGCGCCCGCGTCCAGATCCTCCGGCTTGACCAGGACGATGTCCTCGGGACGGCCGGTGTCGCGGCGCAGGAAGACGGTCTCGCCCGGGTAGTCCGGGGTCCAGCCCGAGACCCACAGCGGCGACTTGTCGCCCTTGGCCCACGGGTTCTTGATCATGCCGCCGACGAAGACCAGCAGCGCGCCCACACCCAGCAGGCCGGCGCCCAGGCCCGCGGTGCGGGTGATGAGCTTGCGGCGGCCCAGGGTGGAGGTCTCCGCGGCGTCCTGCAGCTGCGCGACCAGGGTGCGGCGGTTGACCTCCGAGGACGCGCCGTCGTGGCGGTCCTGGATGGAGATCTCGGCCGGGATGAAGTGCTTGCGGATCAGCACGACCGCGATGCCGACGGCCAGCACGGCGATGCCGAGGGTGAGGCCGTACAGCGGGGTGGTCAGCGTGTACTGGGTGTTCCCGTCCTGGTGACGACCCTTGTACTCCCAGGGCCAGAACAGGTAGATGCCGATGAGCGCGGCGCCCGCGAGTGCGGAGATGCCGAACCACATGGCCACCTTGCGCTCGGCGCGCTTCTCGGCCCGGGTGCCCTCGACCGGCCAGCGGGGGGCGCGGTAGGCGACGTCGACGCCGTCGAGCTCGGTACCGAGCTTGACCAGCTCGTCACGCGACATGGCGTCGAGCTGCTCGTCCGTGGGTTCGGTGGGGTTCTCCCCCATGCTGTTTCGCTCCTGTTCACTCATGACCGGGAACCGATCCACATCGCGGAACCAACGAGGGCCACGATGCCGACAACCCAGATCGCGAGACCCTCGGTCGCGGGACCGAAGCCGCCGAGGCCGTAGCCGCCCTCGGACTTGGTCTCCATGCGGTCCTTGATGTACGCGACGATGTCCTTCTTCTCGTCCGGCGTCAGCTGCCGGTCGGAGAACTTGGGCATGTTCTGCGGGCCGGTGAGCATGGCCAGGTAGATCTGCTGCTCGCTGGCCTCTTCCAGCGGGGGCGCGAACTTGCCGGACGACAGCGCGCCACCCTTGCCGGTGAAGTTGTGGCAGGACGCGCAGTTCATGCGGAACAGCTCGCCGCCGCGGCCGAGGTCGCGGTCCTCGATGATCGACTCCTGCGCGATCTCACCGTTGCTGTCGCGCACGACGGTCGGGCCGCCGCCCTGGGACTGGACGTACGCGCCGAGCGCGTCGGTCTGGTGCGCGTCGAACTTCGGGGGCTTGCGCTGGATCTGCGCCTCGTTGCGGGCCGCGGGCATGCGGCCGGAGGAGACCTGGAAGTAGACCGCGGCCTCACCGACGCCGATCAGGCTGGGGCCGCGATCGGCGACGCCCTGCAGGTTGGCACCGTGGCAGGTGACGCAGGAGGTGTCGTAGATCTGCTTGCCCTCGCGGATCAGCGCGGACTGGTCCTCGTGCGCGGTCGCGACCTGAGCCTGCGGGGTCAGGGCCGACGCCGCGAAGCCGGCTCCGACGAGGCCCATCAGGAGGACCAGACCGCCGACCAGCTTGCGCCGGGTGCGGCGCTGCTTGCGGATCTTGGTGGCCTGGCCGATCCCCTCGGGATCTGGCGCTGACGGGGGAGATGAACTCATCTGTGTCCCTTTGGAGTAGACGGAACCGACTTGTACAAGTTTTTGGCTGCCGACGCGGGGCTGCCGCACCGGCCGTGTCCGGTGTTAGCGGACGAAGTAGATCGTCGCGAACAGGGCGATCCAGACGATGTCGACGAAGTGCCAGTAGTACGACACGACGATCGCCGCGGTGGCCTGGGCCGGGGTGAACTTGCTGAGCTTGGTGCGCACCAGCAGGAAGATGAACGCGATGAGACCGCCGATGACGTGCAGACCGTGGAAGCCGGTGGTGATGTAGAACACCGAGCCGTACACCGAGCTGGAGATCGAGGTGCCCTCTTCGACCAGCGCGTGGTACTCGGTGCCCTGACCGCCGACGAAGAACGCGCCCATCAGGAAGGTCAGCACGTACCAGCGGCGCAGGCCGAACACGTCACCGCGCTCGGCGGCGAAGACGCCCATCTGGCAGGTGAAGGAGGACGCGACCAGCACCAGGGTGACCGGCACGGCCAGCTTGAGATTCAGCTCGGTCGGCTCCGGCGGCCAGTTTCCGTGGGCCTGCGCGCGAGCAACGAAGTACATGGCGAACAGGCCGGCGAAGAACATCAGCTCGCTCGACAGCCAGATGATGGTACCGACGCTGACCATGTTGGGCCGGTTCAGCGAATGCACACGCTGGGTAATGGCCGATCCTGGGGTCCCTACTGCGGTCGTCACGCCGGTAAGTATGACTTGTCGTAGTACGACAGGCGTAGCGGGGTACGAAAGTTCGTCGTACGTGTCGTAAAGCCCAGGGCGAGCGAGCGTCTCGCGGGGCCTCTCGGCGTGTCACGGTGGAGCCTAGATTGCGCAGGTAAGAGGAAGCTGAGCCATGCTGAGAGGGTCTTATGAGTGTCAAATCGTGGTGGCGCAAGCTGCTCGGCCGGAGTGCGGCAACGGAACTGGATCCGGCGCGCCCGGATCTGGTGGTGGTCGCGTCGAGTTTCGATGACGCGGAGGCCTGTTCGGCGGCACTCGGCAAGGCCTTGGACTGGACTCCCGACCAACCCGTGGTGCTCCGCCATCATCTGAGGGTGCCCGCCGACCGGGTGAATGCGGTACAAGTCATGACCGAGCAGCTCGGCTATAACACTGCCTCCGTCGATGATTCGGACCCCGCGAAGCTGGTTGTGCAGCGAGTGCAGGTTCTCGACGCCCTGCACTGCTCCCAGGAGCGTTCCCGGATGGCCGCGATCGCCCACCGGCACGACGGCACGGTCCTGGGCTGGGATGCCCTGCAGCCCGCCGCCGGTCCGGGCAATAAGAACTAGCCCCGCGCATTAGGCTTGCCCCCATGAGTGCGCGCAGCTGGCGAGAAGTTCTCGGCATCCTCACCGACGGCAACGACCTGTCCTCGGACGAGGCCGCGTGGGCGATGAACGAGATCTTCACCGATAACGCCACCTCCGCGCAGATCGCGGCCTTCGGCGTGGCCCTGAAGATGAAGGGCCCGACCCCGACCGAGCTCAATGGCCTGGCCAGCGGGATGCTCGCGCACGCGCGCCGGGTCGAGCACGAGGGTGGCGCGATCGATATCGTCGGCACCGGTGGCGACCGCTCCGGCAGCGTGAACATCTCCACCATGTCCTCGATCGTGGTGGCGGCCACCGGGATTCCGGTGATCAAGCACGGCAACCGGGCGGCGACCTCCAAGAGCGGCGGCGCGGACACCCTCGAGGCGCTCGGCGTGAAGATCGCGCTGGGGCCGGAATCGGTGGCCGAGTGCGTGCGCCAGACCGGCATCGGATTCTGCTTCGCGCCGGTGTTCCATCCCTCGCTGCGGTACGCGGGCCCGGCCCGCAGTGAGATCGGCATTCCGACGGTCTTCAATATCCTGGGCCCGCTGACCAATCCGGCCCAGCCCTCCTCGGGCCTGATCGGCTGCGCGTTCGCGGATCTGGTGCCGGTGATCGCGGGCGTGTTCGCCGCGCGCGGCACCTCGGCGCTGGTGGTGCGCGGCAATGACGGCCTGGACGAGATCACCACCGCCGACACCACCGACGTCTGGGTGGTCGCGGGCGGCCTGCAGCACGAAACCACCATCGACCCAACCGAACTCGGCATCGAGCGGGTGGATCCGTCGGCGTTGAAGGGCGGCGACGCGGAGATGAACGCGGTGATCGCCCGCAATATGTTCGCCGGTGATCCGGGCCCGGTGCGCGACGCGGTGCTGCTGAATTCGGCGGCCGCGCTGGTGGCCTACGACCTGCGCCCCGAGGAGGTCGAGTTCGACCTGCACGCCAAGCTGGCGGTGGCGTTGAAGCGGGTCGCCGAGACCGTGGATTCCGGTGCGGCGGCCGCGCTCCTGGACCGCTGGGTCACCGTCTCCAACGAGCTCGGGTCGAACTAGCCTTTCGTTGCCTGGATGAAGTCGCGCATGGCGTCGAAACTCTTGACGCCGGGCGCGAGTTCGACCGAGCTGGAGACGTCGACGCCGTAGGGCCGGTGCGCCTCGATGACGCCCGCGACATTGTCCGTACTGAGGCCACCGGCCAGCACCAACTTGCCCGGCACCTGGTCGAGCCAGTCGGGGAATTCGGCGAAGACGCCGGATCCGGCGCTGGCGTCGTAGAAGAAGTACTCGTAGGTCTGTTCGGGCGCGGGCTGGACGGCCGAGCAGTAGGCGAGGTTCGGCAGGTCGGTCCAGTTGTAGAGCTGGATGACGTCGAAATCGTCGATCACGTCGGCTATTTCGGCCTTTTCCAGCGCGACGGCGAAGCTGCGGATCTTCCCGCGCGCGTACGCGGCCAGCTCCCGTGCCCGCGCGGGTTCGACGTACCGCTTGCTCTTGGTCGTGCCCATCACGCCGATGGCGGAGTAGCCGAGTTCGACGGCCCAGTCGATCTGTTCCTCGGTGGTCAAACCGCAGACCTTCACGAACATGGCTGTCCTCCTGGCTTCCTCCGAGTGTCCTGAGAGTCAGGGCCACTCAGCTGTGTGTTTGCGACTGGGATGGTCACGGCGGCGTTACAGTTTCGTCATGCGATACGGCGTGGTGCTACCCGGCCTGGTGGTCGTGTTCCTGGGCATCGGCATCCCGGTGAGCGCGGCGCACTGGGCCCGCACGGAGACGTCCCAGACCGGCGCTCTGATCGTGGACGGCCGCAATTACGGCAACCCCGACGATTGCCTGACCCTCCGCAAAGTGCCGCGCCGGCTCACCATCGACAACGGCACCGCGTCGCCGGTCCGGGTGTACCTGTTCCCCGGCTGCAAGGGCGGCGTCACGCACACCATCGAGCCCGGTCATACGGGCTCGGCTCTCGGCGCGTCGGTCCTGACCCACTGACCGGGGCGGTCTCTCGGGGGTCGGCTATTCGCCGATCGAGAATCCGGCTTCCACATCGGCGCGCGCGTACGACTTGAACGCGATGTGGGTCGCGGTGCGCAGCACGCCCGGCGTCTTGTTGATGCGCCCGGTCACCACCTCGGCGATCTCCTCGTGGTCGCGCACCTTCACCACGGCGATCAGGTCCACGTCCCCCGCGCACGAGTAGACCTCGGCGACACCCTTGATGTCGGCCAGCTCCTCCGCGGTCTCGGGAATTCGATCGACCTCGGCGGAGATCAGCACAATCGCGGTAATCATGCGCCCAACTCTAGTCAGCGCGGGACCACCGGCCCAGGATTCCCCCCGAGCCCGGGGGATCCGGTCCGAGATTCCGGGGCCGGATTTATCAGATTTTCGAAAGTGCGTCTAGAACCTGTTCCAATCGGGGTAGCGTCTCCCCCCAAGATCGGCGCGGGTTTCGCACGGCTGGTGGGGCAGCAGGTGCCTGCGGGTGATCGTCCAGGGGAGTGACGAAGAGCCGCAAGGAGGTTCGATGTCGACGGCTGAGATCGATGATCGGTCGGATGCCACGGAATTGTCCGGGGCACAGGTACTACGACGGAATTTCGGCGAGACGGTGCTGTCGAGCCTGGGGACCTTGGGCCGCTCACTGCGCATGGCGGCGAACGCGATTCGAATCGGCGGCGCGGATCTGACCCGCATGCGCTTCCCGGTGCACGAAACGCTCACGCAGGCCTGGTTTCTCATTCGGGTCACCGCGATACCCAGTGTGCTGATGGCGATTCCGTTCGGCGTCATCGTCTCGGCGCAGGTCGGCAATATCGTCTCGCAGCTGGGCGCGGATTCCATGATCGGCGCGGCCGGCGGGCTCGGCGTCATCAAACAGGGCGCGCCGCTGGCCACCGCCATGCTGCTGGGCGGGGCCGGGGCGGCCGCGATCGCCGCGGATCTGGGGGCGCGCACCATACGCGAGGAGGTCGACGCCATGCGGGTGATGGGCGTGGATCCGGTGCAGCGCCTGGTGGTTCCGCGCATCGCCGCCATGATGCTGGTCGCGCCGCTGCTGAACGTGCTGATCATCTTCATCGGCATCGCCTCCGGTTTCGCGGTGGCGGTGACGGCGCTCGGGGTGACGCCGGGGTCGTACTGGCAGTCGTTCGGCTCGTTCACCATGCCGATCGACATCTGGGTGTCGCTGATCAAATCGGTGATCTTCGGATTCCTGGTGGTGGTCATCGCCTGTCAGCGCGGGCTGGAGGCCAAGGGCGGCCCGCGCGGGGTGGCGGACGGCGTGAACGCCGCGGTGGTGATGTCGGTGGCCTCGGTGACGGTGTTGAACACGGCGATCACGCAGGTGGTCACCATGTTCATCCCGGTTCGGATGGCGTGATGGCGGCCCCCTACCTCCCGCCCGGCCTGGGCTGGACCCGTCGCCTGCGGCCGCTGGGTCCGATCGAGAACCTGGGATTCGTCATAGGTTTCGCGTGGCAGGTGCTGTCCTCGGTGCCCTACACCGTGGTTCATTACCGCCGCCAGACCGCGGCGGTGATCACGGATATGACCTGGGGTCGCGGTTCGGTGATCATCGGCGGCGGCGTGGTGCCGCTCATGCTGCTGATGGGTGCGGCCATGGGCGCCTCCATCGGCATCGAGGCGTTCAGCGCGCTGAATCTGCTGTCGCTGGGCCAGCTCAGCGGTTTGATCTCGGCGTTCGGTGTGACCCGGGAACTGGCCCCGATCGCGGCGGGTATCGGGTTCGCCGCGCAGGCGGGGTGCCGGATGACCGCGGAGATCGGTTCCATGCGCATCTCCGAGGAGATCGACGCCCTGGAGTCGCTGGGCATCCGGTCGGTGCCGTTCGTGGTCACCACCCGGGTGATCGCCGGAATCATCGCGGTGGCACCGGCTTTCGTGGTGGCGCTGATCCTGAGCTACGCCTCCTGCGAGCTGATCGTGACCACCGTGCACGGCACCCCGTCGGGCACCTACAACCACTATTTCGATCAGTTCGTCGTCGGCTGGGATGTGGTGGCCGCGACCATCAAGGTGATGCTGTTCGCGGTGGCGGTGGTCCTGATCCACTGCTATCAGGGCTTTTTCGCCACCGGCGGTCCCGAGGGCGTGGGCATCGGGTCGGGCCGGGCGATTCGCGCCAGCCTGGTCGCGATCATCGCGCTGGACATGCTGGCCACCATCGTGCTGTGGGGCTTCCGCTCCCCGATCTCGTTCACGGGGTGATGACGTGCCCGAATACTCCCTGCCCGGAACCGAAGTGGGCCCGCGCCGCGCGCGTGTGCTCGGCGTGTGCGCGCTGGTGCTGTCGCTGTTGACCGTGGTCGGCTGGCGCGCCTGGCCCGAGAACCCTCCCCCGGATCAGCTGCACGTCGCTTTGCTGGTCGGCCGGGTCGGCGCGGGCGTCGCGCCCGGCACCGATGTGCGCCTGGACGGCGTGCGGGTCGGCACGGTCACCGCCATCGAATCCTCCGGTCCCGGGCGTCAGCGGATGACTTTGGAGCTCAGCGGTTCTCGGCTGTTCGGCCTGACCGACGCGCTGGCGCTGGATTACGCTCCCGGCAACCTGTTCGGGATCAGCTCGGTCGAATTGCGTTCGGGCGCGGGCGGCTCGGCGCTGGTCAATGGCACGACCGTGGACCTCACCGGCGATTCCGGCCGGGTCCGCGACGCCACCCTGGCCACGCTGCTGAAGTCGACCGGCACCCTCAGCGACAAGGTCCTGACACCCGAACTGGTCGAGCTGCTGCGCCGATTCGCCCATGATCTCGACGGTTTCGTCCCGCTGCTGCAGGCCATCGGCGCGACGGCCCGCTCCTTCGCCGAGACCCAGCAGCTGCCGCCGTCGCTGCTGTTCGACCGATACGGGTCCGCGCTGACCGGACTGCCGCCCATGCTGACCGGCGGCCTGGCGGTGCTGTGGGCGTCCTACGCCAACGAGCATCTGAAGACCGACGAGCAGGTGCAGAACTACGGCTCGATGTTCGACCGGATAACCAGCGAACTGTTGCCGGTGGCCACCGCCATGCTCGGCACCTCGCAGCAGCATTTCCAGGGCCTGATGCCCATGGGCAGTCTGATCCTGGATCGGATCAGCGCCTCGGTGAGCACGCCCGAGCGCTCCGCGCAGCAGCTCACCGACCTGCTCACCCGCCTGGGCGCGGCCTTCCACGACGGGCCCGACGGGCCGGTCCTCGATGTGTCGGTCGAGTTGGTTCCCGCCCTGGCGCAACCGCTTTCGGCCCAGCTCGGACAGCCGACCGGGGAGGGACAGCGATGAGAACCCCCGCCCTGCTGCTGCGCGTCGGCACCGCCGTCGCGGTCATGACGCTGGTGCTGATCGGCGTGTTCCGCGTGGTAGAGCGCCCGGTGAGCGGTGAAACCGACACCTATACAGCACTTTTCACCGATGCCAACGGGGTACGGACCGGTGACGATGTGCGCCTGTACGGGGTCCAGGTCGGCAAGGTCGAGACGGTGGGGCTGTCGGGCAATCTGGCCCGGGTGCGGTTCACCGTCAGCCGCGATCATCCGGTCTTCGCCAATACCAAGATCGCGGTCCGCTTCCAGAACCTCACCGGTTTCCGCTATCTGGATCTGGAACAGCCCGCCCAGCCCGAGGGCCGCCGCTCCCCCGCAGCCGTCTTCACCACCGCGGAAACCGTTCCCGCCTTCGACATCACGACGCTGTTCAAGGGTCTGCAGCCGGTGCTGGCGCAGATGGAGCCCGATGACCTCAACCTGTTCGCTACCTCGATGCTCGCGGTCATCCAAGGTGACGGCACCGGTCTGGGTCCGGCGCTGGGCGGTATCGAGAAGCTCAGCCGCTACGCCTCCGACCGCCAAGCGGTGCTGTCCACCCTGGTCGCGAATCTGTCCCAGATCTCCGACCACATGGGCGGCAGGTCGAACAACGCCATCAAGCTGCTCACCAATATGACCGACCTGTTCGTCACCATCAGTGACAAGCTGCCGGGTCTGATCACCTTCTCCGCCACCATTCCGCCGGTGCTGCAACCGCTTCGGGATCTGCTCACCACGCTCGGCGTCACCGGGGCCCGCGACCGCGACCTGGACACCGTCCTGAAGCAGGCGTTCCCGGA
This sequence comes from Nocardia sp. JMUB6875, assembly GCF_041154655.1. Classification (NCBI taxonomy): domain Bacteria; kingdom Bacillati; phylum Actinomycetota; class Actinomycetes; order Mycobacteriales; family Nocardiaceae; genus Nocardia; species Nocardia sp. JMUB6875. Next base: position 28,345 of record NZ_BAAFGR010000061.1, on the reverse strand, counting down.
CCCGCAGCAGGCGGTGGCCGTCTTCGGTGAACTGCCGGGCCTGATCCAGGCCATGACCGCCGCAGTGCCGCGCACCGGGCCCGACGCCGAACTCACCTGCTCGCACGGCCCGGCCACCGCGCCCGAGCCGCTGCGCCTGCTCACCGCCGGACAGAGGATCACGCTGTGCCAGAACTGAGATGGTGGAGGCAGAGGACCGGCCACCCCGAACCACGTGACGACATCCGCTGGGGTATAGCCGGATTGGCCGTCGTCGTACTCCTGGTCATCGCCATCGGCGCGGTATACGCCACCGGAACCACCCCCGAACACACCTACCGCGCCGATCTCTCCCAGGCCGGAACGATCCGCACGGGCGACGACGTGCGAGTCGCCGGGATACCCGTCGGCAAGGTGAAATCGCTGACCCTGCTGGCGGATCGGGTCCGCATGGAGTTCAGCGTCGACGCCGATACCTTCGTCGGCGATCAGAGCACCCTCGATGTGCGCATGCTGACCGTGGTCGGCGGCTACTACCTGGCGCTCTCCCCCGCCGGCTCGAAACCCCTGGGCGACACGGTGATTCCGCAGGATCGGGTGCTGCTGCCCTACAGCCTCACCCGCGCCTTCCAGGACGCCATCGACCCGGTCGCCAAGATCGACGGCGGCATGCTGCGCCAGGACATGGCGGCGGTGTCCCAATCGGTCACCGGCAGCCCGGAATCGGTGCGCGCGGTGCTGCGCGCGGCCGGTGATCTGGTCGGCATCCTGGACAAGCAGAACGCCGACATCTCGCGGACCATGTCCATGTCCGACGAGTACCTCTCGGCGCTCAATGCGAATTCCGATGTGCTGGCCACGCTGATGAACACCTTCGGCACCCTCGAGGAGCTCATCCGCAACAACAAGGTGGTGGTGTCGCAGGCGCTGCGCGACATGGCCGTCGTGGCCACCGATTTCACCCCGCTGGGCCGGGCCTGGGACAACGGCCTGAAGGATCGCGCGCAACCCCTGGCCGATGCCATCCCGAAGCTGAGCGAACTCGGCGAACGGCTGGGCACGCTGCTGGATTCGATCCGCGGCCTGCAACAGCGGCTGCAACCGCTACTGCCCGCGGGCGGCGGGGTGAGCGTCGATCAGTCGGGCGTGACCGTGCCGGTCGTCTCGGTGTGCGTGCCCGTGCCCGGAGGGGGGTGCTGAATGTTCAAGCGAGTATTGGGCTCTCGCGGCTTCATGTCGATCACGGTGGTGCTGACGTTGGTGCTGGCGGCCGGGATCGGCCTGCGCCTGAGCAAGCCCGAGCCGCCGACGCGCGGCTATTGCGCCGAGATGCCCGACACCATCGGCCTGTACAAGGGCAGTGCCGTCGCCATTCTCGGCATTCCGGTCGGCCGCGTCACCGAGATCAGCCCGCACGGCCCTACCGCCCTGGTGCGCTTCACCGTCCGCGCCGACCGCAAGCTGCCGCCCGATGTCGGCGCGGTGACGGTCAGCGACACCCTCGTCTCCGACCGCACCCTCACCCTGATCGGGGCCGAACCGACCGGCGCGGCCTGGGATCCGGGCACCTGTATCACCAAAACCCTGACGCCCAAGAGCCTTACGCAGACCTTCGCCGCGCTCACCGCCCTGGTCGACGGCTTGAACGGCAGCGGGGACGCCGGTCAGCGCACCGCGCTCGCCAATGGCCTGGACTCGCTCGACGCCGCGACCAGCGGCACCGGCGACGAGATCAACGGCCTGATCCAGCAGCTGTCCAAGGCGCTCGCCGCGCCCGACGCCGCGGTCGGCCATCTGGGCAGGCTGTTGGACGCGCTCACCGAGCTCGCCCATCGCGCCCGCAATGGCTGGCCGCACCTGCAGGAGGTGTCCGTCGGTCTGCCGCAGGCCTTCACCGATATCGTCAACCTGGCCTTCCCGCCGATCATCGAGCTGGTGGCGGCGCTGACCAATGTGCTGCCGCAGGCCAATGACGCCATCATGATGCTGGCCGCGCCGGCGCTGAAGAAGATCGATGCCGCGAACCTCGCGAAGCTGATCGCCGCGGGGGTGGGTTCGCTCACCCAGGTGATCGGCATGACCCCGGCCGTGGCCACCGGTTTCGCCACCGCGCTCGACCCGGACACCGGGCAGTTCACGATCGGGTACGCGCCGCCGAAACTCGCACTCGCACAGTCCGATTCCGATGCGCTGTGCGCGGCGGTCCAAACCCTCACGGGGACGGGCTGCCAGGCGAACGGCGGTGTCGTCACCGTGCCCGCGGTGCCCGCGCTGCTGGCGGCGGTGAGCGCGCGATGAAGACCTGGCGGCGTGCCGGAGTGCACGTGATCACCTGTCTCACCCTGCTTTTCGCCGCCACCGCCTGCGATATGCAGCCCGGCGACATCCCCGTCCCCGGCTCGGGCGTCTCGGGACCCACCTACACCCTGCACATCGAATTCGCCGATGTGCTCAACCTGCCGCAGGGCGCCAAGGTGCTCGCCGACGGTGTGCGGGTCGGCCAGCTGACCCACGTGACGCTGGTGGACGCGGTGCCCGCCAGCGGTGACCGGCCCGCCAAGTCCGGATACGCCATCGCCGATGTCGCCGTGCGCACCTCGGTGCGGCTGCCGGTGGGCACCACCGCCGAACTGCGCCAGGACACACTGCTCGGCGATGTCCACATCGCGCTGACCGAACCGGCGAATTCCGCTGCGGCGCAATTGCAACCGGGCGCGACCATCCGGCTGGCCGACACCGCCCGCTCGCCCTCGATCGAGGATGTGCTGGCCGGGTTATCGACGTTCATCGGCAGCGGCGCGGTCGCCGACTTCCAGGACATCGTGCGCAAGATGAACGGGGTGATGCCGCGCGATCCGGCCGACACCGCGCGCATCGCCGGGGTGCTGGGGGCCGACTTCACCGATCTGGGCGACCATCTCGCCTCGGTCGACGCCCTGCTCGACGGCCTGCGGGCCACGGTGGACGAGGGCCTGACCAAGAACGAGCCCATGCTCGACGGCCTGCTCACCCCCTACGGCGTCCAGCACACCACCGACGCCATCAACGCCGAGATCGGCGTCATCTTCGTGCTCACCGCCCTCGGTCCGCTGGGTCCGGCCGCCTCCTGGCTGGGTCCGCTGGTCGGTTCCCTGGACGGCGCGGCGCGCGCCTTGGTGCCCATGCTGTTCGGCAGCCATCCGCTCGACAGCGATTCGCCGTCGAACATGAAGCTGCTCACCGATCTCATTCAGAACAAGCTGATTCCGTTCGCCGAACGCGGACCCAAGGTGAACCTGGTCGGGGTGAATGTCGCGGGCCTGCCCCCGGCGACCCTGTCGGCGGCCGACCGCACCGACCGCATCGTCGACACCCTGCGCATGATCGGAGCGGTGCGATGAATACGCGTACGCTGCTGTCGTTCTCGGCCATCGCGGCGGTGCTGCTGCTGGGCATCTCCTATATGACCATCGGCGTCCTGCACCTCGATCCCCGGCGCGGCTACTTCACCGCCGAACTGCGCCTGGACAATTCGGGTGGACTCGGGGTGAATTCGCCGATCCTGCTGACCGGCATCCAGATCGGCCGCGCCGAGGCGGTGGACAAGCAGGCGCGCGGGGTGCGGGTGCGGTTGCGCATCGACGACCGCTACCGGGTTCCGATCGCCAGCGAGGTGCGCATCGAACAGCTCTCGGCGCTGGGCGAGCCGTATCTGGAGTTCGCGCCGCAGTCGGCGGCGGGGCCGTATCTGGCTGACGGCCAGGTGATTTCGGCCGACCGGGTGCATGCTCCGACCACCGTCACCGATCTCGCGGCGCGGGTGGTGGATCTGCTGAACCAGCTGCATCCGGAGTCGATCGGCCACCTGGTCGGCACCTTCGACCGTGCCCTGGCGGGCACCGATCAGGCCGTGGCGGTGCTGCAACGCTCCACCGATCTGCTGGCCGCCACCCTGCTCAGCCGCACCGCCGCCATCCGGCAGCTTTTCACCGACCTGCAGGCGATGGGCGGCAATATCGACTGGCTCGGGCCGTCCCTCGCCGCCGCGGGGCCGCCGCTCGGGCAGTTCGGCGTCACCCTCAACGACATCGTCGCCAATGGCGCCGCCCTGGCCGAAAGCCGGCCGGTGGACTCGTATTTCACCGGCGACGGCCTGGTGCCGTTCCTGAAGTCGCTGGATGCCCTGATCGCGCAGATCGGTCCCAGCCTGGCTCCGCTGGGGCCCGCCCTGGATCCCGTGGTGCGCGACGCGCTGCGGCGCACCCCCGCCCTCGATATCAGCGCGCTCATCGACCAGGCCCTGCGCGGGGTCGGCGACGACGGCGCGGTGCATTTCCGGATCGGACTCAAATAGCCGCCACCCCAGCCGATTCGGCGAAAGGACAGACATGACCTCCACCATCGAACCGACCGCGAAGTCCCCGGAAAAGTCGCCCGAAACCGCGAAACCCACACTGACTGTGTCGATTCGGCTCTCGACCATCCTGGTCGCGGCCGCCATCACCGCCCTGCTGGCGGTGTCGATCACCTTCGGCGTGCTCTACGCCTCGGCCTCGTCGAAACTGTCGGACCGCGAGGCGACCGCCGCCGCCGACCGGCACGCCGAACAGATCGCCACCGACTACGCCCTCGGCGCGTCCACCATCGACTACCACGATGTGAAGGGCTGGCTCGGCCGCCTGCAGGCGGGCACCACACCCCAGCTGTCGGCCAAATTCGATGCCACCGCACCGCAACTCGAACGGATCCTGTTGCCATTGCAGTGGACCTCCAAGGCCACTCCGCTGTCGGCGGCGGTGACCTCCGAGGCGGGCGGCATCTACAAGGTCAACGCCTACCTGAACGTCACCTCCACGAGCGCGCAGACGCCGGACGGCAGCCAGAGCACCGTCACCTACTCGATGACCATCGACCGCAATTCCGGGTGGAAGATCACCGAGGTGGGCGGGTTGCAGAACGCGCTGCCCACCAAGTAGCCGGGGTTCGCGGTCTCAGTCGGGGATCGAATCGGTGTGATCGAGCGGGCCGCCGAGGAGGTCGGCGGCGGTGCGGTGGATCTTGGCCAGGGCCGACATGAGGTGTTCCCGCTCGTCGTCGGTGAGGTCGGCGGTGAGCTTGTCCGACAATGCCTTCCGGTCCGCCTCGACGGGCTCACGTAGCTCGCGGCCGCGGTCGGTGAGCCAGAGCCGCACCAGCCGATTGTCGCGCTCGTCGCGGCGGCGGGTGAGCAGACCCGCGGCGGCCATGCGGGTGGCCATCTTCACAACGGTCGGGGTGGTGACGTCCAGCGCGGCGGCCATCTCCCCCGGCGTGCGCCCGTCGCTCTCCCACAGCACGGCCAGCACATGGTTCTGGCCGAGATGCAGGCCGTGGCGGCGCATATCGCGATCGGCCAAGGCGCGCAGGGCTTTCGACGTGCGGCCGTGCAGATCCAAGAAGTCGGACACCGAGCCTCCGAGGGTGCGCGAACGGGTATTGACCACCAATCGTTAGCCGTCTAACGTTTTTCGGTAGACGGCTAACGATCTGGAGATCCCATGCTACTGCTCACCGGTGCGACCGGAAACATCGGCCGCGAACTCACCCGCCTCCTCGACGCGAACGGCACCGAATTCCGCGCCCTCGTCCGCGATTCCACCCGCGCGGCCACCCTGCCCGCCCACGCCCGGCCATTCCTCGGCGACCTCGATGACCCGGCCGCCCTCGACCGCGCCATGACCGGCGTATCGGCCCTGTTCCTCCTGGCCCCCGGCATCGGCATGGACCACACCCGCAATGCACTGAAAGCGGCCGAGCGCGCGGGCGTCGGCCACATCGTGCTGATCTCCTCGGCCCACGTCCTCGTTGATCCCCTGCCCGCCATGGGCAGCTGGCATCACGAACGCGAAGAACTGCTGCGCGCCACCGGAATTCCCCACACAATCCTCCGCCCGGGCGGCTACATGTCCAACGCCCTGGAATGGATCCCGACCATCCGCGCGGGCGACCCGATCCTCGACCCCTCCGGCCCCGGCCGCTACGCCCCGATCGACCCGGCTGACATCGCCGCAGTAGCCGCCCGCTGCCTGACCCACCTCGGCCACGAAAACACGGCCTACCACCTGACCGGCCCCGAACTCCTCACCTGCGCAGACCAAGTCGCGATCCTCTCCCGAATCCTCCAGCGCCCCCTGAAGATCCGAGAAACCGCCACCCCCGAGGAGGCGGTAGCCGCCCGCTACCCGAACGGCGCTCCCCCACGCCTGGCCGAAGCCATCCTCGAAGGCTTCACCCTCATGCGCACCGACGCCGTCGCCACCCGCACCAGCACGGTTGCCGACCTACTCGGCCGCCCGGCAAGAAGTTTCGCCACCTGGTGCAAATCCCACCGCGACGCCTTCCTCCCCTAACCCACCGCTGAGTGGCACACCAGCGAGGGGATTTGCCCGATTTCCCCTCACTGGTGTGCCACTCAGTGCGTCGCCGCTATCCCGCCGGAGCATCGGCGGGATAGCGGGCGGGTGTCACCACTGGCCGGGGACGTAGTCGCCGCCCTGGTTGCCGGCGATGACGTTCAGGCGGTTCCAGGCGTTGATGGTGGCGATCAGGGAGATGAGGGCGCCGATCTGGTTGTCGTCGTAGTGCTTGCGGACCTGGGCGAAGGTGTCCTCGGAGATGCCGGGCGACGCGTCGGCCAGGCGGGTGCCCTCCTCGGTCAACGCGAGAGCGGCGCGCTCGGCGTCGGTGAAGACGGTGGATTCCTTCCAGGCGGCGATCAGGGACAGGCGGACGGCGGTCTCGCCGGCCGCGGCGGCGTCCTTGACGTGCATGTCGAGGCACATGCCGCAGTGGTTGATCTGCGAGGCGCGGATCTTCACCAGTTCCTGGGTGGCCTTGGGCAGCGTGGACTCCTCGGCGACGCGGCCCGCGGTGTTGAGGCGCTTGACGAACTTGGCGGCGATCTCGTTCTCGAACATGTTGAAGCGGATCATCGTTCTCTCGATTCTGTGTGTTGGTTGGCTTCGTCAGGTTGACGACGCCGCCCGCACAGGTGTGACATCGCCTCGCATGTGACCCCGGTCACGGCGAAAACCCTCGGAGAGAGCCCTCGGTCCGCCGCCCCTATTTCTAGGATCTTGATTTCGCGAAACGGCCTACACCGGAGCGGATCCGGCGCGATCATGAATCTCGGAAGATTGTGAACCGACCGGTAGTCACATCCCGGCTACCTAGGGGGTTGCGATGCTCGACGCAGGCAGACATCGGAAAATCTCATCCAGCGGTCAGTGGCAGGGGGTCCGCCCGACCGTGCGACGCGGCCGGACCGGCCGACATCACCGCGCCGCCCCGAAACCCTTACGCACCAAGGCCTTACAGGCCCTCCTCCCCGGCGCCACGGTCATCGCCATGACCTGCCTCGCCGCCCCGGCACACGCGGACGCACCGCCGCGGCCGGTGCAGATCGATCCGCTGGAAGGCCTGTCCCAGGATGTGCTGGCCACCCTCGATACGCTGAAGACGCTGAACTTCACCGATGTCGATCTGAAGGGCATCGGCCTGCCCGGGATCGATCTGCCGGGTGTCAACCTGCCCGCGCTGTTCGCCCCGGACACCGCGATCGTGGTGCTCGGCTACGGCCTGACGCCCGAGGGCGAGATGCGCCCGGAACTCATGGCCCGCCTCTACGCCGGCTATGTCTCGGCGCTGCTCTCCCCGCAGGCGCCGGTCATCGTGACCGGCGGCAATCCGCAGAACGGGGTCACCGAGGCGGACGCCATGGCGGACTGGCTGGTCGAGCACGGTATCGATCGCGCCCGGATCCACGCCGAGACCAAGGCGAATTCGACGGTCCAGAACGCGGCCTTCTCGGCGCAGCTGATGGACGCGATCGGCGCGCACGCGGCGATCCTGATCACCTCGGCGGATCACATCGCCCGGGCGCTGACGAATTTCCACGCGGCCGGAATCGCGGTGGTGGCGACCATGACACCGGAGACCGCGCCGCTCTCGGCGGAGCCGTTCGGGCCACACGTCCAGTGAAACGCGAAGGCCCGCCGATCGATTCGATCGGCGGGCCTCGCGAATCCGCACTCAGGCCAGGTAGCGGGCAATGCTCTCCGCGACGCAGGCGGGCTTGTCCTGCCCCTCGATCTCGATGGTCACCGTCCGCACGGCCTGCACGCCGCCCGGGATATCGGTGATCGCGTCGAGGGTGAACCGGCCGCGAATGCGGCTGTCCACCAGCACCGGGTTGATGAAGCGAACCTTGTTGAGCCCGTAGTTGATTGCCATATTCGCCGCGCTGACGGTCATGACCTGCGCGGTCATGGGCACGACCAGCGACAGGGTGAGGAACCCGTGCGCGATGGTGCGGCCGTAGGGTCCGGCGGCGGCGCGGGCGGCGTCGACGTGGATCCACTGGTGGTCGTCGGTGGCGTCGGCGAAGGTGTCGATGCGCTTCTGGTCGACCGTGATCCAGTCGCTGACACCGAGTTCGGTGCCCACAGCCTTGCGCAGCTGCTCGAAATCGCTGAAATCGATCACGCGTAACGCTCCTTCAGTTCCCGCTTGAGAATCTTGTGGGTGGGCCCCATCGGCAGTTCGGTCACGAACTCGACCCGGCGCGGGTACTTGTACCGGGCCACATGCTCTTTGGCGTACTCGATGACCTCCTCGGCGGTCAAGGGCCCGGACGGCACCACCACCGCGAGGATCTCCTCGCCGTAGTTCTCGTCCGGCACACCGATAATCGCCACCTGGCCGATGTTCGGATGCCGCAGCAGCGCGGCCTCGACCTCGGTCGGGTACACGTTGAACCCGCCGCGGATGATCATCTCCTTGATCCGGTCCACGATGCGCAGGTACCCGCCCTCGTCCTTGATGCCGAGGTCGCCGGTGCGGAACCAGCCGTCCACCATGACTTCGGCGGTGGCGTCGGGTCGTCCGGTGTAGCCGCTGAACACATTGTGGCCGCGCACCACGACCTCGCCGATGGTGCCGACGGGCAGCAGTGAGATCCGTTCGCGGACATCGGGATCGGCGATCTCGACGTCCACGCCCCACACCGGGTGCCCGACGGTGCCGACCTCGGGGCCGAGCAGCGGTTGGTTCACCGTCGCGGTGGGCGAGGTTTCGGACAGCCCGTAGCCCTCGAGGATGTGGGAGCCGAAGACCTGCTCGAACTCCTCGATGATGACCGGCGGCATGGCCGCGCCGCCGCTGATGCACAGCCGCAGCTCGGGCAGCCGCTCCGCACCCTTGGCCGCCTCGAGCAGGCCGTGGTACATGGTCGGAACACCGTGGAAGGTGCTGACGTTCTCCTGCACCATCAGCCGAAGCGCCTGTGCCGCATCGAATCTCGGCATGAGCACCAGCGTCGCCCCGAGTCGCCAGTGCGAGTTCATCGACACCGTCTGCCCGAACACGTGGAACAGCGGCAGCGCGCCCAGGGCGATGTCCTCGCGCTTGACCTCGTTGGCGTCGAAGGCGTTCACGGTCGCGCACATCACCATATTGAGGTGGCTGAGCTCCGCACCCTTGGGCCGCCCGGTCGTGCCGCTGGTGTAGAAAACCACCGCGGTATCCAGCGGGCTGCGCGACACGTACGCCGGAATCGCTTCTCCGACCAGCTCTTTCGGGCTGACCGAGTCGATGCCGACCCGGGTGGCGGCCTCCTTGCCGACGGCCTCCACCATCGGATGGCAGATCATGAGCTTGGCCCCGCTGTCGCGCAACACGTACTCGGCCTCATCGGCGGTGAGCAGCAGATGCACCGGCACCACCGTCGCCCCCGCCGCCAGAATGGCGAAGTACGCGCGCGGGAAGTCGGCGGTATTGGGCCCCATGAGCGCGACCCGATCCCCGGGCCGCACGCCGAGTTCGATGAGCGCCCCGGCCTGTTCGCGGGCCTGCCGCCACAGGTCGCGGAAGGTGATGCGCTGGTCGCCCTCGATCAGGGCGAGGTGGTCGGGTCGCCGCCACGCCGGTTCGGCGAGGATGGAGGCCAGGGAGAGAGTCGCGTTCATTGAGACCTCTGGTTCGATGGGTGGGGCTAGAGACCCATGTTCTTGGCGATGATCATCTTCATGACTTCGCTGGTGCCGCCGTAGATGCGGTTGACGCGGTTGTCCGCGTACAGGCGGGCGATGGGGTACTCGTTTATGAAGCCGTAGCCGCCGTGCAGCTGCAGGCAGCGGTCGATGACGCGGTGGGCGACCTCGGTGCAGAACAGCTTGGCCGAGGCGGCGTCGGCGGGCGACAGAGTGCCTTCGTCGAGGGCCTCGAGGCCGCGGTCGACGACGGCCTCGGCGGCGTCCACCTCGGCCTGGCAGGCGGCCAGTTCGAACTTGGTGTTCTGGAAGGCCGCGACCGGCTGGCCGAAGACGTTGCGCTGCTGGGTGTACTCCTTGGCGAAGCGGATGGCGGCCTTGGCCTGCGCGTACGCGCCGACGGCGATGGACAGCCGCTCCTGCGGGAGGTTCTGGCCCAGGTAGGAGAAGCCCTTGTGCTCCTCGCCCAGCAGATCCTCGACCGGCACCATGACGTCGGTGAAGTTGAGTTCGGCGGTGTCGGAGACCTTGAGGCCCAGCTTGTCCAGCTTGCGGCCGACGGTGTAGCCCGGGGTCTTGGTGTCGACGGCGAACAGCGAGATGCCGTGGCGGCGATCGCCTTCGGTGGCCGGGGCGGTGCGGGCGCACACGATGACGCGGTCGGCGAGCACGCCGCCGGTGATGAAAGTCTTGGACCCGTTCAGCACGTAGTGCGTGCCGTCCTCGGAAAGCTTTGCGGTGGTGCGCATTCCGGCCAGGTCGGAGCCGGTGCCGGGCTCGGTCATGGCGATGGCGAACATCATCTCGCCGGAGACGAAGCCGGGCAGCCAGCGCTCCTTCTGCTCCTGGGTGGCCAGGTTGAGGATGTAGGGCAGGCACAGGCCGACGTGCACGCCGGAGCCGCCGAGCGAGACCGCGGCGCGGGCGCATTCCTCGATGAGAATGGCCTGGAACTTGAAGGATTCGATGCCCGCGCCGCCGAACTCCTCGGGGACCTCGATGCCGAAGACGCCGAGTTCGGCCAGCTTGTAATAGAAGTCGCGGGGTGCGATTCCGGCGGCGTACCACTCGTCGTAGACGGGGACGACCTCGGCTTCGAGGAAGGCCCGGACGGTCTCACGGAAGGCGTCGTGGTCTTTGTCGAAAACTGTTCTCTGCATGGTGAAGATCTCCGGGATTAGAGACGGCGTCCGCCGTCGACGTAGATGGTCTGACCGGTGACGAACGAAGCGTTCTCGGAGACCAGGAACGACACCACGTTCGCGATATCGGCGGGCTCGCCGACGCGGCGCAGCGGGGTGATCTTGGCGGCTTCGGCGCGGAACTCTTCCGGCGAGACGCCCACGCGGGCGGCGGTGGCATCGGTCATCTCGGTGACGATGAAGCCGGGCGCGACCGCGTTGACATTGATGCCGAACGGCCCCAATTCCATTGCGAGCGTGCGGGTCAGGCCCTGGATGCCCATCTTGGCGGCCGAGTAGTTGGCCTGCCCGCGGCTGCCGAGGGCGGACACGCTGGAGGTGTTCACGATCTTGCCGGACTTCTGCTTCACCATGTACTTCTGCGCCTCGCGCGAGCACAGGAACGTGCCCTTGAGGTGCACGTTCATGACCAGATCCCAGTCGTCGACCGACATCTTGAACAGCAGGTTGTCGCGCAGCACGCCAGCGTTGTTGACCAGCACGTCGACCGAACCCAGTTCGGACGCAATGCGTTCGAACGCGGCCGCGACCTGCGCCTCGTCGGTGACATTGCAGCCCACCGCGATCGCGGTGCCGCCCTTGGCGACGATCGCATCCACGGCGTCCTTGCAGGCCGCCTCGTCGAGATCGACGATGGCGACGGCGAATCCGTCGGCGGCCAGGCGGGCGGCGGTGCCCGCGCCGATGCCGCGGGCGGCTCCGGTCACTACGGCGACTTTCGACATGATGAATCTCCTTGTGTACGAATAGGGTTCAGAGGAAGGCGTTGACGCCGGTAAGTGCGCGCCCGATGAGCAGTTTCTGAATCTGGCTGGTGCCCTCGTAGAGGGTGAGCACGCGCGCGTCGCGCAGGTACTTCGACACCGGGTACTCATCGATGTAGCCGTATCCGCCGAACACCTGGATGGCATTGTTGGCGGCCTTCACCGCGGCCTCGCTGGCGAACAGCTTGGCGACCGACGCCTCGGTGCCGAAAGGCTTGCCCTTCTCCACCAGATCCGCCACCCGCCAGGCCAGCAGCCGCGCGGCCTCGACCTCGACCGAGATGTCGGCGATGAGTTCCTGAACCAGCTGGTAGGAGGCGATCGGCTTGCCGAACTGTTCGCGCTCCCGAGCGTATTTCACCGCGGCCTCGAGGCAGCCGCGCGCGACGCCGACACACCCTGCGGCCACGCCCATGCGGCCCTTGTCGAGCGCGCCCATGGCGATCTTGAAGCCCTGGCCGAGCTCGCCGAGCCGGTTGGTGTCGGGCACTCGCACCCGGTCCAGGACCAGTTCGGCGGTGGCCTGGCCGCGCAGGCCGAGCTTGCCCTTGATCTCCTTGCGGGTGAGGCCCGGCGCGTCGGTGGGGACCAGGAACGCGGTCACACCCTTGGGCCCGGGCCCGCCGGTACGCGCGAAAATGATCGCGACGTCGGCCCAGGTGCCGTTGGTGATGAACATCTTGGTGCCGGAGATCAGCCAATCCTCGCCGTCGGCAACGGCTCTGGCGGTGAGGTTGCCCGCGTCGGAGCCGGTGTCGGGCTCGGTGAGACCGAAGCAGCCCAGCGCCCGGCCCGAGCACAGGCGCGGCAGCCACTCCTGCTTCTGCGCCTCATTGCCGTAGGTCTTGATGGACTTGGCGACCAGCCCGAGCGATACCGACACGATGCCGCGCACCGAACTGTCGCCACGGCCGAGTTCCTCGAGCAGCAGGCAGTAATCGAGCGCGGTGCCACCGGACCCGCCGTACTCCTCGGGAATCTCGATGCCCAGAAAGCCCATGTCACCGAGCTTTCCGACGATGGCGGTATCCACCGATTCGGCCCGATCCCACTCGGCCGCGTACGGCACGACTTCCTTGTCGACCCAGGCCCGAGCCAGCTCGCGTAGTTCGTGCTGGGACTCGCCGAGTTCGAAGTCCATGATTGTGATCTCTCCTAACCAAACGGTGTTAGGTTTATGACTCGAAGTTATCCTAACAGTGTTCGGTTTTTCAAGATCCGAGTGATAAATTCAACCGCCTACGGGGGCTCATTGGGGTTCTCCACAGAGGGAGGTGAGCCGGATGGCCAGACCGAAAGTGCCGCTACTGAGCCGCGAACGCATTCGCGAGGCGGCCCTGACCCTGATCGACCGGGACGGTCTCACCGATCTGTCCATGCGCAAGCTCGCCGCCGAGCTGGGCGTGCAGGCCGCCTCGATCTACACCCACTACCCCAATAAGGACGCGGTTTTCGACGACATCGCGGGCGGCATCATGGCCCGCGTCGACACCTCCGGGTTCGAGTCAGGCGACTGGCGCACCGGCCTGGTGTCCTGGGCCCACTCCTACCGCGACGCCCTGGTCCTGCATCCGAATTTCGTCGCCTACCTGGCCGCGGGGCCGGGCACCCGCGAGGAGAATCTCCGCCACGCCGACGCCGTGCACGGCGGGCTGGTCTCGGCGGGCTGGCCGCCGCGCGACGCCACCATGATCGGCGCGGCCACCCGGTATCTGGTCATGGGCGCGACCATGGGTTCGTTCTCCCGCGGCTTCGTCGACGACGTCAAGGTCTATCGCGACCGCTACCCACACCTCGAGCAGGCGCATCTACTGCGCGCCAAGGCCGACGAAATCGACTCCGAGAGTTTCGAACTGGCGTTGTCCGCCTTCGTGGACGGCCTGCAATTGCGGTTCGACGCCATCGCGAAAAGGCGGGCCCGCCGTCAGCAGACCCGCCTTGCCGAATCCGATTAGGCGATGTGCTCTTTGGCCTCGTCGTACCCGGCGTCCGCGGGTACGCTCGCGGGGCCGTAGACCTGGTGCGTCACACCGGTCTTGAAGGCCTTGACCGAAAGCAGCTGCAGCGGAATCGGATCGCCCTCCTCGAACAACCGCAGCCCGCCGTTCTGCAGCGCCACCGGGTGCACGAGCAGATGCAGCTCGTCGATCAGTTCCGCGGCCAGCAGCTGCCGAACCACCGAGGGCGAGCCGCTCATCGAGATCTCGCCGCCCTCCTCGGCCTTCAGCAGTGCCACGGCCTCCACCAGGTCCCCTTGCAGCTGTTCGGAATTGCGCCAGTCGAACTCCAATTCCCGGTGCGAGGCAACGATTTTCCGCATATCGCCGAGTGCCTTGGCGAACCCGGCGTCCTCGCCGCCCGCGGCCTCCCGCTCCGGCCACGCGCCGGCGAACGAGTCATAGGTGACCCGCCCGAACAGCAGCGTGTCGGCCGGGGCGACGAGCGCCGAAACAGCCTCGCCCATCTCGTCATTGAAGTACGGGAAGTGCCAGTCCTGCGGGTCGGCGACAATGCCGTCGAGGGAAATGAACAGTCCAGCGGTGATCTTGCGCATGAGTGTGCTCCTTGCCAGTGATGATGTCGTTAGGCCGCGCGGTCACTGATACGACGGCCCCCCGATCCGAAACTCATCGGTGCTCACACCCCTGGGAGCCCACGACATCACGGATACCCTCCAGAGTGCGGCATACCCGACCGTCAGGTCTCGAAAATCGGCACACTACTGGCCGGTTGGGTTCCCGTGCAGCAGTTGCTCGGCGATCGATCGAACCCGGGAAAGCGTGATGCCGTTGCGCTGTTCGACGGCCAGCGGATGATCGGTCGGCTCCAGCTCCACGCGGGGACGGGAGCCGACCGGCTGGGTGTGCAGCTTGGTCTTCAGGTTCAACGTCGCCGGTTCGTACAGCGGCAGTACGGTGGACAGCCAGCCGAAATACGGTGGCTCCTCGACCCTTTCGGGCCGCTCCCAGACCTCCGACATGCGCTCGAAGGTCTGCCGACTGACCGATACCCAGACGCCCCAATCGAATTCGCCGCCGGTGTCGACGATCGGCAGGATCAGGCGCGCCCGGATGAAGAAGTGCGAATCCGCGATCACGCACTGTTCCTCGCCGAGCACGCTGCCCGGCTGGTTCGCGACGTCGGAGTTCCAATACGCGGGCGCGGGAACGCCGTAACCCAGGGGCGGGCCCTCGTGCAGCTCGGCGCAGGAGGAGCAGGTGTAGGTGGAGCCGGTCATCCGGGGAGCGTAATCGACCATGGCGCAGCGGGACAGCCGCGGTCAGCGGAGGCCGGAGAACAGGTCGTCTTCTTGCGCAGGGGCGGTGGGGACGCGGTTGAAGTGGAGGATGAAGGTTTCGGTTTGGAAGATCAGTTGCTGGAGGTCGGGGGGTAGGTTGAGGAAGGGGACGCTGTCGCCTTGGCTGGCGTGGGCTTCGAGGGCCTTGACCTTGCGGCGGGTGTAGGGGGCGACGTCGACGAAGGTGGTGATCTCGTCCATGGGGGTGCCGAAGTCTTCCGGCGGGTCGAAGTCGATCAGGCCGTTGGCGCGCAGGGTTTCGAACATTTCCCGGGAGCTCTCGCGCGGGATCGCGGTGTAGTAGAGCTTGTCGGGGATGCCGGTTTCCGCGGCGGCGGCCAGGGCGATGCGGTTGGCCTGGATGTGGTCGGGGTGGCCGTAGTTGCCGTTCTCGTCGTAGGTGACGACGACCTGGGGGCGGTATCGGCGCATGAGGTCGGCCAGGCGGGCGGCGGACTGCTCGACGGGGACATTCCAGAAGGCGTCGGGATGCCGGTTGCCCTCCCAGCCGTCCATGCCCGAGTCGCGGTAGCCGAGCAGTTCAACGTGCTCGATGCCGAGCACGGCCGCGGATTCCTTCAGTTCGGAGAGGCGTTGAGCGCCCACCGCGTTCGGATCGTGGCCGGGCTCGCCGGGTTTGATGCCGCCGGGCGCGTCGCCCTGCTCGCCATTGGTGCAGGTCACCAGGACCGTGCGGATGCCCTCGGCGGCGTAGCGGGCGAACACGCCGCCGGTGCCGATGACCTCGTCGTCCGGGTGGGCGTGGATGGCCATGATCGTCAGCTGCTCAGCCATGAGTCTCCGTTTGTTCCGTGGTCGGCGCTTTCACTCTATGAACCCGCGACCCGGGGCGGTGATTCCGGACGGCGAACTACACGGGCAGCAGCTGCCTGATGAGCTTCCAGCGCAGCGGAATGGCGCCCTCGGTCCGGAGCATGCGCAGCAACGCCACCGCGGCGTGGTGCGGGGTCGGGGTGATCGGCACGCCCGCCGCCGCCACCTGCCACGGCAGCGGCGAGCGCGGATCCGGAAGCACCATCACCGGCATCCCGAGCGCCCGGGCATCCATGACGCCCTCGGTCGAACTCAGCACCGCGACCACGTTTCCGGGTGCCATACCGAGCGATTCGAGGACGATCTCGAGCAGATCGCCGGGCGTCGAACAATCGGCGGGATCGCCGACGACAATGCTCGACACCTGCTCGAACAGCTCGGGCCGTGCATCGGTCAGCGCCGCGACATCCCGTGCGGGCTCGGTGGTGGCCACGACAACGGGAACATGACCGGCGACAACCCGCACCAACGCCTCGGCACCCTCGCTCAGAATCCCGTCGAGATCCAGGACAACCGCACCGATCATGCCGAACTCCCCATCTCAGAAATCAGACAAATCAGTCACCAGCTTAGGTTGGCAACCGCCCAGCGGCCCGCCCGATCGCGTTCGTACTTCATATATTTTGCGGGCGGGAAGGCTCGGACGCTGCGAAAGCCCCAAGTGCGGCCAAGACGATCGCGACCGCAGCGACGCCCGCCGTGCCCGCCCAACCCAGCCACGCGACGGCCGCGGCGCCGAAGGCGGTCCCCAGGCTGCCGCCGATGAAGTACACGACCATGTAGGCGCTGTTGAACCGTGCGGGAGCGCTGGGATCGATGGCGAGGATGCCGCTCTGATTGGCCACCTGGGCAGCGAACAAGCCCGCGTCGAACAGGCCCAGGCACAGCAGGGTGATCGCGGTATTCGACAGGGAGACAGCGAGAATCACCGTGCCCGCCGTGGCGAGGGTCAGGCCGAGCAGGATCACGCGGCGGGCGCCGACACGGTCCGTCCAGGCCCCCGCGATTCGGGTCGCGACGATGCCGAGCAGGCCCGCGAAGGCGTAGAGACCGATCCGTTCGGGCGAGTACGAGAACGGCGGCTCGGACAGGGCGACCGCGAGCCCGGACCAGATCGCGCAGAAGGCGAAGAACCACAGGGCGCCTCGGCCAGCGGCCAACCGGAGGACGGGATAGCGGACAAAGAGGACAGGCATCGCGCGCAGGGTGGCGAGATAGCCCGTGGCCGCAGCTCCGGCAGCCGCGGGCAGGATCGAGCGGGCCGCGACGGCGATCGCGGCGCAACTCGCGGCGAACACGAGCAGCATGCCCCGCCAGCCCATCACCTCCGCGAGCCATCCGCCGACGATTCGGCCCGCGAGGATTCCGGCCGAGATTCCGGCGGTCACGATGCCGAGTACGGTGGCGCGCCGCCGCGGCGCCGCGAATCGTGCTGCGACCGAGCTCAATTGGGCGCCGACCACGGAGCCCGCACCCACCAGGCCGACGGCCGCACCCAGTAGCCATACCGACCCGGCTGCCGCGCTCACGGCCAAAGTCACTGCGAGAAACCCGAATTGGATCGAAACCACCTCTCGGGGCGCGAACCGGTCGACCAGCGGCACGAGTAGCGCCAGCCCGACCAGGAATCCGATGGGCCCGCAGGCCAGCGCCGCACCGACCGCCGCGACCGAGGTCTGCAGCGACGCGGCCACCTCCGCGATGGCCGGTTGCAGCGGATAGATGCTCGCGGTGCCCAGCGCGGCGGCCAACGCCATGAACCACACCACGGGTGTACGCAGCACCGCGGCACGGGTTTCGGGAATCACGTCGAGTTCCATGGCTTCGACGGTAGGAATGCCGGGACACCGCTACCGGCGGGAATCGGACCGCATAGTTGCCTCGACGACCGGCGACCCCGGCCGCCGCATACGCGATACGGCCCCTCGGATATGCCGAAGGCCCCGATCCGCTGCGGATCGGGGCCTTCGGAAATGCGTTGTGCGAGTGGCTACTTCTTCAGGCGCAGGCTGCCGAAGAGGCCTTCCATCTCGTTGTTCGGGCCCGCGGTGAAGTAGAGGGCGTCGGCGTCGCCGAGCGATTCACCGTTGCCGAACATCAGACCCCACAGGCCGTCGATCTCGGCGGGCTTGCCGTCGGCATTGCGCAGGTAGTCGACGAACTTGCCGGACTGGTCGTCCAGGGCGAGGATGCGGCCGGTGCCGCCGAAGTTGCCGATCAGCAGCTTGCCGGACAGCGGGCCGAAGCCCTGCGGGGCGACGGTGACGGCCCACGGCGCGTTGAGGCGGCCGTCGGCGTCGAGGGTGCGGACCAGCTTGCCGTTCTTGTCGAACTCCGCGACCTGGCCCTTCTTGGCCTTGTAGTTCGCGTCCTTCTCCTGGTCCTTGTCCAGCTTGTCCTCTTCACCCTTCTTCAGCTGGGTGGGGTCGCCGTCCTTGGGCTGGGTGATGGCGTAGGTGACGAAGACGCGGTCGCCGATGGTGGCGACATTGAAGGGCGCCGGATCGCCGATCTTCAGCTTCTTGCCCTTGGACGCGTCGGCCGGGTCGATGGCGTCACCGGTGGCGAAGGGGTTGGCGAAACCGGTGGTGGGCACCAGCTTCCAGTCCTTGTCGAAGGTGCGGATCTGCGGGTCCTTGCCGAAGTCGGCGGCCAGCAGCTTGGTGCCGGACGGGTCCAGGGCGATGCCCTTGAAGCCCATTCCCTGTGCGGTGCCGTCGAATTCGAGCACGGCCGGGCCGTCGTGGCGCACGATGGCGCCGCCCGCGCCCTGCTCGGTCCAGCCGGAGATCTTGCCGGAGTCGGTGGCGAAGATGAATCGCGCGGAGCCGGTGAGCTTCTCGTCCTTGCCGTCGTAGCTGACCGGCTGGTCCTTCACCGCGAAGATGTCGGAGGTGATGGGGGCCGGGTTGAAGACCACGCCGGTGGTCTTGCCCTCGGAGTCGTCACCGTCGTCGTCCGGGATGGAGTCCGCGCCCGGAATGGTGACCAGCTTCAGCGGATCCTGGAACATCTTCTGGTACTTGGCATCCGGCGAGTGCGTGACATCGCCGACGTACTGGAACGAGTACCCGCCCGCGCCGACCCAGAAGTGCCCGCCCGCGCCCTTGGGCCGGTCCGCGATGCCCCAGGCGTTGATGAACTTCGGATCGGTGAACTGCGCCTTGTCCGAGTCCTTGTTGGAGGCGATATTGACCTGGACGTACTGATTCCCGTCGAGCGCCTTCACGTCGTCGTCCGACTTCGTATTGCTGCACGCCGCCGCCACAACCAGCGCCGCCCCCAGCGCCGACACGCGCATCAGGTTCTTGCGCACCGCCGGCATACCGCCCGAGCGTCCGTTCATCTTCCAGGTCCTTCTTCCAACAACGCCCAGGTGCGGCGTTAGGTGATGCTAACCATAGCTGCACCCGCGCACCCCGTCATTAGGGGACCCTCATTTCCATCCGAAACCGTCTTCTCCCCTGGTCAAGCCCCCTCCACCGAAGCGGGCGATAGCGTCGTATGCCCATCGGCCGGACGTAGGGTGAGGTCTCATGGAGGCGGACTGGGAACTCGAGGAGCTGCGGTCGGTGCTGTCGTGCGTTTTCGTGAAGCTCGAGGCGGAGAGCTTGACCGAAGCGGATCGACGCGATCCAGGATGCCGTTGTCGACGGGGAACCTGAATGCGGCATCCTCCGGTCGGTCGGCGACGAATGACTGATCCGGGTCTACTCGTTCCGAGAAGGATGGGGAATGCCGATCGGGAGGGTTTCGCGACGCCGACTGCTGGGCAGTGCGCTGGCGGCGGGGGCGAGCGCGGTCGTCGGGCGCGCGCCCGCCGGGGCGCAGAACACTGTCCGAGATCGCTCTCGTAGCGAGTTACTTGCCCGGGAGCTGTTGGGGATCGACGAGAACGGTGACGATCTCACGTTGGCATATTTGAAGATCCTCATCGATTCCGGGCTGCCCGCCGGGGGCGAGCGGAGGAAGATCATTGTCGTCGGGGCCGGTCCGGCCGGGTTGTGCGCCGCGAATCTGCTGGTCGAGGCCGGGCATGTGGTTACGGTGTTGGAGGCCAACGGGAATCGCACGGGTGGGCGGGTCAAGACGGTGCGGGGCGTGTTCGCCGATTCGGCCCTCTACGCCGAGGCCGGGGCTATGCGGTTGTCGAGTGCGCATCCGATGGTGTTGGCGCTGGCGGACAAGCTGGGTTTGCGGCGCAGGCCGTTCTACAACTCGGATGTGCTCGTCGAAACTCCTACACCGGTGACGCCCGCGGTGTTCTATCGCTCGTTCACCGGCGAGGAGTGGTCCAACGGGCCGCGGGCGGAATTCGAGTTTCCGGCCGCGGCGCGGCACAGCCTGGTGCATGTGAACGGGATGGCTTGCACGCGTGGGGAATACGCCGCGGATCCGAAAGCGGTGCATGCCGGGTTCGGGTGTGGGCTGACGGTGACGAGCGGCACGGCCCTCGATGCCGCGGTGCGGCAGGTCGCGGTGTTGGGCGACCTGTCGATCGAGCAGCAGGTCGAGGGTTGGGCCGCGTTGCTGGACAGCTACGAGAATCATTCCCTGCGTGACTATCTCCGGGAACAGAGCTGGTCGAAGGAGCAGCTCGAGGCGGTCGGCACCCTCGAGAATCTGACCGCCCGACTACGCAACAGCGTGGTGTTCCCGCTGGTCGATCACACACTCATCCCGCCCGATGCCGGGTATTGGGAGTTGGCCGGTGGCATGGCGTCGCTCACCGACACTCTGACCCGGCGGCTCGGCCCGGCGATCCTCTTGGGCAAGCGCATGACCCGGCTGGAACAGTCCGAGCGCGGGGTCAGAGTTTGGACCACCGCCGAGACCGGGAACGAAGGCTCCGACGGCCGTCCGATCGATCCGGTCGAATCCTTCGACGCCGACTACGCGCTCGTCGCGATCCCGTTCACCGCGGCGCGGTTCTGCACCTTCGACCCACCGCTGTCCTACGACAAACGCCGAGCCGTCATCGAACTGCACCACGACTCGGCGACAAAGATATTGCTGGAGTTCAAGACTCGCTTCTGGGAGCGGGGACCGGCCAGGTTCCGCGGCGGGAGCTGCATCACCGACCTGCCGAATCGTTCCATCCGTTTCCCCTCCCACGTCGAGGACTCCGACGGCGGTGTGGTGCTGGCCTCCTACACCTTCGGCGACGACGCCATGCGCTGGGACGCGCTCACCGAGGGCGAGCGCATCCACTTCGCGCTCGCGGGGATGCGTGAACTGTTCGGCCCGCAAGTCGATGCCGAATTCACCGGCGTCGGGATCACCCAGAGCTGGGCGCGAGCCCGCTACGCACTCGGGGAAGCCGCCATCCCGACCCCCGGGCAGCTGCACGAGCATCACCTCGCGGCCAGATCGGTTGAGGGCAGGGTGCATTTCGCCGGGGACCACACCAGCCTCAACACGGCGTGGATCGAAGGCGCGCTCGAAAGCGGAGTCCGGGCCGCACTCGAGATACATCAGCGTTGAGACGACCCGATCCACCGGCCGGACGGGCAACGTTGCGCGTCCGGCCGGTGGGGTTGTCGGTCAGAGCTGGAATTCGGCTCGGACCTGGTCTTCGGTGAGGCCGTAATCGGCGAGCGAGTACTTGTGGACCGGTTTGCGGTCCCCGGACTTGCTCTCCTCATCGAGGGTCGTCATGGCGGCGCGGGCCGAATCCGTGTAGTCCAGGCCGAATTTCGAGTAGATCTTCTCGACGGTGGCGAACGGGTCGGCGCGCAGTTCGTCGAATTCGATGTCCAGGAACTGATCCGGGTTGTAGCGGGCCCGGGCGGCATTGAATTCTCGCAGTCCGCGCGACCACAGTTCGAGCTGTGACGAGCCGATCTTCTCGCCCACGAACGTCGTGGACCAGCCCTTGGTGGTCGCCTCGGACAGACTGCACGACGAGCCCACAATGGTGACCGGGTCGCGGTGGGTCTGGATGATCAGCGCGTCGGGGTAGACCTTCATGAGCGCGTCCAGGGCGAACAAATGGCTGGGGTTCTTCAGAATCCAGCGGCGGTTGTCGTCCAGGCCGATCAGTTGCAGGTTCTTCTTGTGCCGGGCGTAGGCGTCGGTCCAGTCCTGCTTGCGCAGCCATTCCGAATAGGTCGGCAGGTAGGCCAGCGATTCGTAGGACACGGATTTCACTGTCTGACGCAGCAGCTGCCAGCATTCCTCGGGCTCGGCCGCGGTCATGTAGTGCAGGCCCATGTACTCCGGATTCTCGATCCGAAGCTGGGCGAACCCCTTGTCGACGGCCTGGTAGACGGGATTGTCGGCCCAGGTGTCGCGCGGCGGTCGGGGCTGCGGGAAGTCGGCGAGCCACATTTCCAGCGCCTGATGCTGCGGGTCGGCGGCGAGCAGGCGGTGCAGCGCGGTGGTGCCGGTGCGGGGCAGGCCGGTCACGAAAATCGGCCTGGTGATGCGGGTTTCGGCAAAACCCGGGTTGGCGGCCCAAGATGCCTCGCTCAAAGCGCGGGCGACGAGCGCCCCACGCAGGAAGAACCGGCTCATCTTGGACCCGAGCTCGGTGAGCCCGGCATCGCGCTGATAGGACTCCAGCAGGACGCCGAGCGCCTCCAGATAGTCGTCGGACCCGAAATCGGTGAGCCCGCAGACCTTCGACGCCGAGTGGTGCAGATCCTCGACGGTGCCGACGTTGGTACGTCCGGTCATGGTAGTGAAACTCCTAGCTCAGACGTGGTATTCGCCGCAGTTGACGTCGATGGTCTGCCCGGTGATGGCATTGGCCCACGGCGAGGTCAGGAAGACGACGGTCTGCGCGATCTCATCGGGCAGCGGCAGCCGCTTCAGGTCGGATTTGGACGCGGTCTGCTGGTAGACCTGCTCCTCGGTGATGCCGTACTTCTTGGCGATCTCGCCGAAATACCACTTGAGCTGATCGGTCCAGATGTAGCCGGGGAGCACGCTGTTGACGCGAATCCCCTTCTCCCCCAGCTCGGTCGCCAGGGTCTGCGACATGGCCAGCAGCGCCGCCTTGGCGATCTTGTAGCTGCCGTAGCGGGGCTCGGAGTGGCGCAGCACCATGGAGTTGACCATGACGACCGAACCCTTGGTCTCGGCCAGCGCGTCGGTGAACGCCTGTGTCATGCGCAGATTCCCGAGCACGGTGAGATCCACGCTCTCGCGGATCTGCTCGAAGTCGGTGCGCGCCAACGGCTTCATGGACGGCACCTTGAACGCGTTGTTGACCAGCGCGTCCACGCGGCCGAAGGTCTCGAGAGTCCGCTTGGCCAGGTTCTCGACGGTCGCCGGATCAGTGATATCCGTAGGCACACACAGCGTTTCCGCGCCACCCTCGGCCGCGATCTCCTCCGCGACCTCCTTCAACTTCGATTCGGTACGCGCCGCGAGCACGACCTTGGCCCCGGCGGCGGCTGCCTCGAGAGCGATGGAGCGTCCCAAACCGGGCCCGATCCCGCTGACCACGACAACCTTGTCGGCCAGCAGCCCCGTCTTCAGACGGCTCATCCCAGCATCCTTTCCGCGAAGCCGCGCTGACGAGCGGCGATCCGCTCCCGCCATCCGGCCTCGTCGATCCGATTGTGTTCGAAGTTGGGCAGCCGTTCAGCCACTTTGTCGAAGGGCACGAGCTCGATGGTCGGCCCGTCCTCCGGCGTCATCGCCCGATCCACCCGCTGCCAGCGGAACTGGAGAATGCCCAGCTTGCGCCCGGTGGTCTCGATCCAGTTGGCGACGCCCGGATTCCGCGCCGATACGACCATGCGGATCATGCCGTCCGGATCCACCTGCGCCTGCCGGTGATTCAGCGACGTCTGGTGGTTGACGTAGTCGAGCGAGATGTACCAGCGGCTGCCCAGTTGGAAACCCTGATACGGCGCATCGGATTTCGGCACGGTGATGATCAGCGCCTGATCGTACTCGAGCTCGAAATGCCCCACCGAGGAGTACTGGGTGCTCAATCCGCCCGGCGTGAGCCGCGGTTCGGTCAGCGTATTGACCGGCAGGTTCAGGTAGAACCACTTCGGGAAGTTGAACCAGGTGTGCACCCGGGTCAGCAGCATGCGCCCGGCCGCCCGATACCGCTTGCGCAGCTGTTCCACACCCGCCTCGACCGGCGCGGTGCCGATGGTGTCGACCCGCTCGATGCGAATGGTGCCCTTGCGCTCGGCATTCCAGTCGCCGTACACCTCGCGCACCGCCAGCATGGACGCGCCCTCGCCGAGCACGAAGTAGTTCGGCCCCGGATTCTCCTTGGGCGGCCCGAATCGCAGCTGATAGCTGCCGTCCTCGTTGATCTGGAGCCGCCGGTCGTCGAACGCGTCGTCGCCATTGGGCACATCGGAGGCGGTGTAATCGCCCTTGAGCACCTGGAAACTCAGATCGACCGTGCTGCCGCGCACACCGGTGAGCAGGTATTCCGCGCCCGGTTCGACATTGGCGCTGTAGTACAGCGTGTCCGGGTTGTCCAGGCCCATCTTGGTGTACGGCCCGGTCGCGGTGACGAAATACGGATGCGAGGTCCCGTGCGCCCGCGACAGCTGCAACACCGCGGCGATTCCGGCTTGCAGATAGTCGTATCCCTCCGCCAGATCGTGCGGATCCCGGATGAATTCGGCGGAGGCGATGAGCTTCTCCGCCTCGGCGACGGCCGCGAGGAACGGCTCGGTGAGCGGCAGCTCGGCTTTCTCGATGTCTGTCATCAGCTTTCAGCGATCCCTAGTGATTCTCGAATTCGATGGGCGATCTCGGCCGGCGTCCCGTCCGAGGGGGTGATGGTCAGATCGGCGAACTCCGGCCGCTCGTATGGCGAGCTGACACCGGTGAATTCCGGCAGTTCCCCGGCGCGCGCCTTCTTGTACAGGCCCTTCGGGTCGCGCAGCTCGCATTCCTCGAGCGGGGTGTCCACGAAGACCTCGCGGAAGCGAAGATTCCTGCCGTCGTGCAGCATTCGCGCCTCTCGACGCTCGGCGCGGAACGGGCTGATGAGCGAGACGATGGCGACCACGCCCGCATCCGCGAACAGCGCGGCCACCTCGGAAACGCGGCGGATGTTCTCGCGCCGGTCCTCGTCGGTGAAGCCCAGGTTCTTGTTCAGCCCGTGCCGCAGATTGTCGCCGTCGAGCAGGTAGGCGGGCTGCCCGGCGGCGATCAGCTGCCGCTCCAATTCGACTGCGATGGTGGACTTTCCGGACCCGGACAGCCCGGTCAGCCACACGGTCGCACCCGTGGACAGTCGCTGCCCGCGTTCCACGGCGGAGCTGTGCCACACCACATTCGACGCCTTGTGCTCGACACGCGGTGTGCCGGTGGAGCGTCCGGTGATCATGCCCGCCGCGACGGTCTGATTGGTGGTCTCGTCGATGAGGATGAAGCTGCCGGTGGCGCGGTTCTCGCGGTAGGGGTCGAACAGCAGCGGCTGGCGGCTCTTCAAACTCACCCGCCCGATGTCGTTGAGCCCCAGCGCATCCGCGTCGGTCTGCCGATGCAGTGTATTGACGTCCAGGCGGTAGTCCAGCTCGCTCACCTCGACCTTGGAGGTCTGGGTGGCGGTGCGGATGGAATAGGCGTTACCGGCCCGCAGCTGGGTGTCGTCGGAGAACCAGCACACCATGGCGTCGAGTTCGCGATCGGTGTGCGGCTGGTTGCCGGGCCGCGCGAGCATATCCCCACGCCCGATATCGATTTCGTCATCGAGGGTGAGCGAGACGGCCATCCCGCTGAACGCCTCCTCGACCTTGTCGCCGCCCGGCGCCCAGATCTGCGCCACCCGGCTGGTCCGCCCCGACGGCAGCACCACGACCTCGTCGCCCGGCTTGAAGATGCCGCCCGCGACCGTGCCCGCGTAACTGCGCTGGGTCTCCCCGTGCGGGCGGATCACGTACTGCACCGGCAGCCGGTTGTCGATGAGGTTGCGGTCCGAGGCCACGTGCACCTCCTCGAGATGCCGCAGCAGCGGCGGACCCGGATACCAGTCGGCGGTGTGCGCGGACGGATCCACCACATTGTCGCCGTGCAGCGCCGAGACCGGGATGAAGCTGAGGTCGCCGACATCGAGCTTGGTGGCGAAATCCGCGAACTCCGACCGGATCTCCTCGAACCGCTGCTCGGACCAGTCGACCAGGTCCATCTTGTTCACGCACAGCACCAGGTGCCCGACGCCCAGCAGCGAGGACAGGAAGGCATGGCGGCGCGTCTGCTCGGACACGCCCTTGCGCGCGTCGACCAGGATCAACGCGAGGTCCGCGGTAGATGCGCCGGTCACCATGTTCCGCGTGTACTGCACATGCCCCGGGGTGTCCGCGATGATGAATTTCCGTCGCGGCGTGGTGAAGTACCGGTAGGCGACATCGATGGTGATGCCCTGCTCCCGCTCGGCACGCAGGCCGTCGGTGACCAGCGACAGATCCGGCCCGTCACCGCCACGCGAGAGGCTCGCGCGCTCGATGGCGTCCAGCTGATCGCTGAACAGGCTCTTGGAGTCGAACAGCAGCCGCCCGATGAGCGTCGACTTCCCGTCGTCGACACTGCCGGCGGTGGCAAGCCGTAAAAGGTTGCGGCGCATCAGAAGTAACCCTCTCGCTTGCGATCTTCCATGCCGGATTCGGAGATGCGGTCGTCGGCGCGGGTGGCTCCGCGCTCGGTCAGCCGGGTGACCGCGGTCTCGGCGATCACCTCGGCCGGGTCGGCGGCGCTGGATTCCACGCAGCCGGTGCAGTCGGCGTCGCCGAGCGTGCGGAAGCGGACGGTGGCCTCGAACTTCCGCTCGTCCGGACCGAAGGTCAGGAATCGATTGTCCGCCAACAGCATTCCGTCGCGCTCTACCACGGTGCGCTGGTGCGCGTAGTACAGCGAGGGCAGCTCCACCTCGGCCTGGCCGATGTACTCCCAGATATCGAGCTCGGTCCAGTTCGACAGCGGGAACACACGAATGTGCTCGCCCTTCAGGTGCCGCCCGTTGTAGAGGTTCCACACCTCCGGCCGCTGCGCCCGCGGATCCCACGCGCCGTACTCGTCGCGGAAGCTGAACACCCGCTCCTTGGCGCGCGCCTTCTCCTCATCACGCCGCGCGCCGCCGAACACCGCGTCGAAGCGGTGCTCGCGAATGGTGCGCAGCAGCGTGGCGGTCTGCAGCCGATTGCGGGTCTCGCCCGGGCGTTCGGTCACCCGCCCCGCGTCGATATCGTCCTGCACCTTGCCGACCAGCAATTGCGCGCCCAGCCGCGCCACCGTGCGATCCCGGAAGTCGATGACCTCGTCGAAATTGCGCCCGGTATCGATGTGCAGCAGGGCGAACGGCAGCGGCGCGGGCCAGAACGCCCGCCGCGCCAGCTCCAGCATGACCGCCGAGTCCTTGCCGCCGGAGAACAACAGCACCGGCCGCTCGAAAGTGGCCGCCACCTCCCGAATGATGTGCACCGATTCCGCCTCCAAGGCGTTCAGGTGCGACAGCTCATATCCCGCGCGCATCTCTCAACCCACTCGCCGCGTCGCCGACCCGGGTGACCCGAAGGCTTGCGGTGTCGAATATTCGACGCTATTGTTCGATAATGTGACACCGACGATAGGTCGGCCACCGGGCGACGGTCAATACCCGCGCCCGAATTCCCGCGCACCCGAATCACTCCGATGTGGATGACCGATATCCCGGCCGATACGATCGGCGCGACCAGCCCGCTCGACGGGACCGACCTCAGCAGGGACCGAGTTGCCTGAATCCACCACCGCCCCAGTAGCTTCCGAACCGGGTACGGCGGCCGAACCAGCTCCAGCCCCCGCCTCGCCGCCGACCCACCGCGTCGTGCAGGCGATCGAACTGCTGTCGCGGCATCCGGGCGAACGCCTCTCCCTGGCCCGCATCGTGCGCGCCACCGGCATGTCCCGCGCCACCGCGCACGCGGTGCTGACCCAGCTCACCGCCGACGGCTGGACCGTGCGCGACGGCGACGGAAACTACAGTCTCGGACTGGGCTTGCTGACCGTCGCCCGCCGCGCCGACACCGCCTTCCCGCTGCGCGGCCTGGCGCTGAATCCGATGCGCGCGCTCGCCCAGGACCACAATGTCCCCGTCTTCCTGGCCGAACTGGAACGTCAAGGGACGTCGCCGACGCACGACACGGCAACCGGATACACGGGCCAGGACGCCATCGTCATCACCGAAGTCATCGGCAACCCCTCGGTGCCGTGGATCCGCCACGCCCGCCGCATGCCCTTCGCCCCGCCGGTCTGCCGCGAATTCATTGCCTGGGCACCGGAATCCGACCGCACGGCCTGGCT
>NZ_BAAFGR010000060.1:0-42269 GCF_041154655.1 Nocardia sp. JMUB6875 | reverse complement strand
GCCCGGCCACCAGCACCCACGCACCGACGAACCCGCACCACGCGGCGACGATCTCCATCAGCGCATTATGTTCGGCGTGGCCGCCGCGCCCGGACCACCCCGGCTCCGGAGGGCGTGTCGCCGCACCCACGCATCGAGGGAAGTCGCTCAGAGCGATCCGAGCGAGGCGGCGGCCCCGCTGACACCGCCCGGGTTATCGGGCGAGACCCAATCGGACCCATGGCGGTACTCGCGGAGGTATTCCGTGTGCCACCGTGGCCAATCCAGATAGATGGCACCCGCGCTCTTGCGGTACCGCCGGTATTGTCCACCGGCTGTGCGCAACGACCGGCGGGCTTCCCGCGCGGCTCGCCTGGCCCCGCGGAGGGCCGACGCCAACTGGGCGCTGGTCAACTCGACCGGCGGATCGGCGAAGATGCCGGATTTCCTGAACATGGCTCATTCTGGCGCACCGGTGAAGAGCGCTGCCAGACACCGATTTCGGTGGCTCGCCCGGGTGCAGGTCCGCGGGAACTCCGTATTGGGGGATGGTGCGGTGAGAAGCCGACGGAAAGCCCGGTAACGAGCCCGTCGGCGCACCCGATGGACCAACCGAACGGCGGGCGAAAACCGTTGGCATCCAGACTATTCAGTCTCAGGTCAATACTCGCCCTCCGGTTGGCGAACACAGTAGGATTCAGCTCTGGCGTCCAGATCAGGGGGGACGGCCATGATGCGCAGTGTGCACACGATGGAGCTCCGGAATGGCCTTCCAGATCGAACAGGACCAGGAATTACTCCGAAACCGCCGCGGGGAACGCCTGCATCGGTCCGGGCAGGGGCGCTGGCAGGCGGAATACGGCCGGCGGTTGCGGATCAGCGATGCGCTGGTGGTGGCGGGGGCCGTGGCGGGAGCCCAGCTCATCCGATTCGACGGTCTCAACCACAATGATTCGCAGCTGGATTGGGCCGGGGGCGCCCGGGTCGGATATTCGGCGATCTCGACGCTGCTCGTCGTGGCGTGGCTCGGCTTCCTCGCGCTCGGCAACGCGTGGTCGACGGCGGTCATCGGATCCGGTTCCGAGGAGTATCGGCGCCTGGTCGGCGCCACGATGCGACTATTCGGTCTGATCGCCATCGCCTCCCTGCTGCTGCGCATCGAATTCGCGCGCGGCTATCTGGCCATCGCACTACCGGTCGGTCTGCTCGGTTTGATGGTCAACCGGATGCTGTGGCGCAAGTTCGCCGCCCGCCAGCATCGCGAGGGCCGGTTCCTGACCTCCGTCCTGGTTGTGGGACGCCATGATTCGGCGCACGAGATCATGCGCTGCTTCGAACGCGATCCCGCCGTGGGTTACTGCGTGGTAGGCGTCTACAGCCCGTATGCCGCCGAGGACGAGCTCACCGATATCGAGGAGTCCGGGCTGCCGGTCCTGGGCGGGGAGTCGACGATCATCGAGGCCATCGAGGCGACGGGCGCGGACACGGTGGCCATCGCCGCCACCGAGCGCCTCGGCACCACCGGCATCAACGATCTGGTCTGGCAGCTGTCCCCGCGCGGCATCGATCTGGTGGTCACCCCGGGCGTGGTGGATGTTGCCGATCAACGGCTTTCGATCCGCCCGGTGGCCAACCTGCCGCTGCTGCACATCGGCCGCCCGCAATACGATCGCGCCAAGTCCTTCGGCAAGGCGGCCTTCGATTTCCTCTTCGCCGCGGCGGCGCTGCTGGCCGCCCTGCCGGTCATGGTGATCGCGGCCGTCGCCATCAAGCTCACCAGCCCGGGCCCGGTCTTCTACCTGTCCGAGCGAATCGGCTTGGACGGCGAGCCCTTCCGCATGATCAAGTTCCGCAGCATGCGCACCGGCGCGGACCGGGATCTGGGTGATCTGCTGGCCGCCAATGACGGCGCCGGACCACTGTTCAAGATGCGCGAGGATCCGCGCGTCACCTCCGTCGGCCGAATCCTGCGCAAGTACAGCCTCGACGAACTGCCGCAGTTCATCAATGTGCTGCGCGGCGAGATGAGCGTGGTCGGCCCGCGCCCGCCGCTGCGCGGCGAGGTGGAGCGCTACGACCGAAAGGTCCGGCGGCGCTTGCTGGTCAAGCCGGGCCTGACCGGACTGTGGCAGGTGTCGGGCCGCTCGGATCTGTCCTGGGAGGAATCCGTGCGCCTGGACCTGTCCTACGTCGAGAACTGGTCCATGGTGCAGGACCTGCTGATCATCCGGAAGACCATCTTCGCCGTCGCCCGCAGCGACGGCGCGTACTGACCGTCCCAGAAACGGTACGGCCGCCCGGGAAACCGGGCGGCACAACCCATTCAGCTCAGCGAGCCGATCTGCCGCTGGAATTCGCGGTGCCAGACCTCGAGCGACAGCAGCGTCCAGATCCGGGGCTGCTCATCGCGCAGCCCCGCGATATGCCCCTCCAGCAGGCGGCGCACCTCCCCCACGTCGCAGATGCCGCCGACGAACGAGGACGGTCCGGTCAGCAGGTCGAAGGCCATCTCGCGCAGATGGCCGCGGAACCAGGCGTCCAACGGCACCTTGAATCCGACCTTGGGCCGATCCACCAGCTCGTCCGGAAGATGCCGCCGCGCCACCTCTTTCACCAGCCATTTGGTGGTGCCCCCGCGCACCTTGAAGGTGCTCGGCAGCCGGAACGCCAGTTCGGCGACCCGATGGTCGAGGAAGGGCGGGCGCAGTTCCAGCGACGCCGCCATGGACATCCGGTCCCCGCGCTCGAGCAGGTTGTCGGCCAGCCAGGTGTGCACGTCGGCATAGAGCATGCGCCGCAACGGGTCTCCCCGGCCGTCCAGGTACGGCTCGAGCACGGTGCGCTCGGGCGGCCCGCCCAGCAGCCGGGTGCGCTCGCGGGCGGTGAACGGGGCGAACCAGCCCCGCATGCGTTCGGCGTAGCTGGGTTCGGACAGCGCGCGCAGCGCCACCGAGAGCCGCGCCTGCCGCGGTGAGAGCCGCCCCTCCAGCGCCCGCAGCGGTCCGCCGGGCAGCGCGCCCGCGTAGCAGGTGGTGCGCGCGTACCGGTATTTCGGGTAGCCGCCGAACAATTCGTCGCTGCCCTCGCCCGACAGCACCACCTTCACGTGATCGCGCGCCAGCTCGGCCAGCCGATAGATGGCGACATCGGCCGGTTCGGACAGCGGCGAGTCCCGATTCCAGCTCAGCCGCGCCCAGTTCTCCTCGAAATCGGCGGGGCTGACAATGGTCTCGTGATGATCGCTGCCCACGATCTTGGCGGCGACCCGCGCCCACTCGGTCTCGTCGACCCGCTCGTCCCCGAACGCGGCCGAGAACGTGTGCAGCCCTTCGCCATTGCGCTGCCGCGCCACCAGCGCGCAGATGAGACTGCTGTCCACGCCGCCGGATAGGTAGGCCCCGACGGGCACGTCGGCGACCAGCGCGTCGCGCACCGAATCCATCAACGCGTCATCGAGCAGGTCGACGGCCCGCTCGGGCGTGACGGTCAGGGTCTCCCCCGCCGCCGGCAGCTTCCAGAACGCCTCGATGCGCACGGTCCCGTCGGCCCGCGCGGTGAGGTGATGCCCCTGCGGCACCTTCCGCACACCCTCGACGAAGGTGTAGGGCGCGGGAACCGACCGGTGTGCCAGGAAGTCGTGCAGGCTGGCGGTGTCAACCTCCGGCGAGTCGATCACCGGCAGCAGCGCTTTGATCTCCGACGCGAAGGCCAGGAAGCTCTCGGTCCGGTAGTAGTACAGCGGCAGGATGCCCAGCCGATCCCGGAACAGATGCGTCTCGTCGCTGCGCGAATCATGGATGGCGTACGCGAACTGCCCGCGCAGCGCCCCGACTCCCGGCGGCCCGTGCTTCTCGTACACCGCGAGCAGCACCTCGGTGTCACCGCGGGTGGTGAACGGATACTCCAGCTCCTCCCGCAGTTCGCGGTAGTTGAGCACCTCGCCGTTGTAGGCGATGTGGGTGTTGCCGCCCGAGCCCGCCATCGGCTGCGCCGAGCCGGCCACGTCGATGATGGCCAGCCGGGTGTGCGCGAAACCGACCGATCCGTCGATCCAGATGCCCTGGTCGTCCGGCCCCCGATGGTGCAGTCTCCGGCCCATCTCCGCGAGCAGCTCCCTGCTCACGGGTGCGCCGTCGAAGCGGCGCACACCGGCTATTCCACACACATCGTCTCCAGTTCGCCGTCAAACCTCACGTGCTTCCTCCCCCTGTGTGCCACCCTGCGTTTCAGAGTAGTCGCGCCCCGGTGCCGCTGTCAGTCGTTGTAAACCGTTGTCGCATCGCCTAATTCGCGATCCCGAGCGCCGGGTGATCGATATCCGCGGCGCCCGGACGCTCGCCGTTGGGCAACCGGATGATTTTGGCGGGCACTCCGGCCACGTGCGCCCCCGCCGGAACATCCTTGGTCACGACCGCGCCCGCCTTGATTTCCACCCTATCCCCGATGGTGACACCGACGACGATGGCGTTGGGCCCGATCCACACATCGTCCCCGATGATCGGCCAGCGTCCCGGCGCACCGCTGGCCAGTGACACCCCGTGATGGATCCGGCAGCGCGCTCCGACCCTGGCTCCGGAGTTCACACACAGCAGCCCGGTGTGGGCGATCGAGAGCCCGGGGCCGAACACATTGCGCGGCACCGTGAATCCGAGCCGCTCGCCGAGCAGCTTGACCCGTAGCGCATACCAGGCGAACGCCAGCCGACCGACCGGATCGGTACGGACATTGGCCCAGTATTCCGACTTGCGCAGCAGTCGCTGGAAGTACACAGGCCGCTGGGTCAGGCGGTACCTCAGCCGCCAGCGCGTGAGGCCGTTGGCGGCCAGATCCTCGGCGAGGTACTGCCGAAGACTCTCCTTGGAGTCGATCACGCGCTGATCCTCCCTCACCGGTCAGCAGGTCCACAACCGCTAGTCGCGGTATGGTTCCACAGCGTTGTGTTTCGACCCGGGGGTGGCGTGCACACTCCGTTTGGAAGGGGCCTTCAGGTGAATCGCCTGGACTGGTATCTGCACCGCCTGCGCGCCATGAGCGGACCGGAGATCATCTGGCGCGCAAGCCGATTGCGGCATCGCGCACTGAACCGTCCGGTCAGCTGGGAAACCGCCCGGCAATCACTGTTCGGCAGGCACGAACCCGACTGGGCGGTGCTGCTGGAGCGCTTCCGCGCGGGAGCCGAACGACCGGTGCTGCTGAATCGCTCGCGCGCCGAAATCCTTGCCGCGCAACGCCCCGACGAGGTCGCCGCCGTGCTCGCCGCGGCCGAGCAGATCCTCGAGGGCAAGGTTCGATTCTTCGGGTACCCGCTGGTCGGCATCGGCGGCAGCATCGACTGGAATCACGATGCCCTGTCCGGAATCCGCTGGCCCAGCACGAATTCCGAGCGCATCGACCATCGCACCGCCGCGGGCGACCCCAAGTGGATCTGGGAGCTGAACCGGCTGCAGCATCTGCCGTGGCTGGCCCAGGCGTGGCTGTTCACCGGTGAGGACCGCTTCGCCGAGGCCGCCTTCGAGCACCTCGACAGCTGGATCGAACAGCAGCCCCCGGGCACGGGCATCGCGTGGCGCGGGGCCTTCGAATGCGGGCTGCGGTCGATCTCGGTGGCGCTGGCGGTGCAGGGCCTGTGCGCCGCACCGGGTTTGACGCCCGAGCGCTACGCGCGCATCGTGACGCTGCTCGGGGAGAGCGCGCGGCGCTGCTGGGCGGAGCGGTCACTGTTCAGTTCGGCCAACAATCATCTGATCGGCGAGCTCACCGGACTGGCGACGGTGGCGATCCTGGTGCCGGAGCTGCCGCGCGCGGCCCGCTGGGAACGAGACGCCCTGGCGGCGCTCATCGAGCACGCCGACCGGCAGCTGCTGCCCGACGGCGCGGGCGCGGAACAGGCTGTGGCGTATCAGCTTTTCACCGTCGAGCTGCTGTCGATCGTGTACGGGCTGCTGGCCCTGCGCGGCACGCCACCGCAGCCGCTCGGCGCGGCGCTGGCCCGCAGCGCGCGGTATCTGGCCCTGCTGGTCGGCGACGAGGACCCGCAGCCGCGCTTCGGCGATGACGACGGCGGTTTCGCGCTGCGCCTGGGTCCCGAGGAGGTCCGGACCGTGCGCGAGCATCTGGGCATCGTCGACGCCCTGATCCCCGCGCCGGAGGCCGCGCGCGCCGCCACCGACACCGTGACCGCCGCCTGGTGGCGCGCCGCGCTGGGCACGGAATCCACGGCGGCGCCGGAACCTCCCGGCAGCGGTTACGCCGCCGACGGCGGGCTGGTGGTGCTGCGCGCCGGACGCCGCCGCCTCACCATGGACGTCGGCCCGCTCGGCTATCTGTCGATCG
This sequence comes from Nocardia sp. JMUB6875, assembly GCF_041154655.1. Taxonomy (NCBI): domain Bacteria; kingdom Bacillati; phylum Actinomycetota; class Actinomycetes; order Mycobacteriales; family Nocardiaceae; genus Nocardia; species Nocardia sp. JMUB6875. The sequence goes on along the minus strand of NZ_BAAFGR010000060.1, from coordinate 35,957 downwards.
CCGCGCACGGGCACGCGGACGCGCTCGCGGTGACGCTGGCCGCCGACGGCACCGACCTGATCGGCGATCCGGGCACGGCGAGTTACTACGGGCATCCGGGTTGGCGTGCGGCGCACCGCGGTACGCGCGCGCATCCGACGGTGAGCGTGGACGGCGCGGACCAGTCGGTGAAGGCCGGGCCGTTCATGTGGAGCACGCACGCGCGGGTGCGGGTGCGCGCGGTGGACACCGAGCGCGGCGTGGTCGACGCCGAACACGACGGCTACCTACGGCTGCCGGACCCGGTCACGCACCGACGCTGGCTGGTCGCGCCCCCGGAGCACCAGTCGATCGTCGTGGTGGACCTGCTCTCCGGCAAGGGAATGCACACCGCGGACGTGTCCTGGCCGCTGCATCCGGCACTCGACGTCCAGGAGTCCGAACACGGCCATCTGGTGACCGCCAACGGGGACGCTCTGCTCTCGCTGACCTACGCCGCGACCGTCCCCGTGGTCACCGACTCGGTGCGCGGTGACGAGACGACCGATCTGGGCTGGTGGTCGGAGCGTCTCGAATCCCGCGAGCCCGCCTGGCTGATCAGCGCACGCTGTTCGGGCTCAGCGCCTTTCGCGGTGGTCACGGTCCTGGGCCGAGGCCCGGACACGGTCGGTGACCTGCGCATCGAACACAGCGGAGGCGGGATCCGCGCGCACTGGACCGACGGCGACACCCGGTACACGCTGGTCATCGACACCACCCGCGACGGCGCCGCCGACCTCAGCACCGATCGATGACCGCCCGCGCGTACCCGGCCGTTTGATAGGCATAGGACCAGACCCAGTACCAAGGTGCGATGTCGAACGGGCTGGGCCGCATGATCAGTTCACCGTCGAAACACCGTTCCAGGATGTAGCGCGCCCGGGACAGGTGCGGCCGCATGGTGATCACGATGACCGTCTTCCAACCGTTCTCGCTGGCCAGCCGGCGTAACTCCCGGCCCTCCCCCACCGTCGTCGACGGATCCGGCGCGAAACAGATCAGCGTGAATCCGGTCTGCGGCGTGTGGCACGGTTCGCGGACCTCGTCGATATCGGTCCATTCCCCATAGGGATTGGAAAACAGCACCGTCGAGGCGTACCCCTGCCGCCCGAGTTCCAGCCCGTACCCGTAGCGGTCCACCCCCTCGCCGCCGAGCACCAGAATGGCGTCCGCGCGCCGCAACTCATCCACCTGCGGGCGCACGTACACCGGATAACCCGCGGCAACCAGTGCCGCGACGATCGCGAGGGCGAGACCGGCGAGCACCCACCGGCGACGGGTCAGCCACCCGCGTAGTCGCCCCGTCACCGCCGCCGTACCGCGAAAACCGGGCTCGCGGGCGAAATCACCCGCAGCACACCGAGAAACAGCGTGGCGAAGGCCAGCACTTCGACGATGAGCAGGCCCAGTCCGGGCGCGACGGCCCGGTCGCCCGCGTGCAGGACCAGATGCTCGAGCAGCCCCGCCGCGACCGCGGCGAGCAGTGCGGCCGCCAGCGGCGGAAGTAAGCAACGCGCCAGTTCACAACGGGTCACATCGATCACGGTACGCGACAGCGCCAGACCGGTCAGTCCGGTAAGCAGGGCCGATACCGACAGCGCGATGCCGACCCCGAACAGGCCGTGCGACACCAAGATCAACACCAGCGGGACCGCGGTGACCGCGCCGACGCCGGTCATCCAGTTGATCGCCTGCGGCCGTCCCGCACCCTTGAGCGCCTCCGCGCACACCGACATGAGCGCGAAACCGATGCCCACCCCGGCCATGGATTCGACCAGCACCCCGGCCCCGTGCCACGGGCGGCCGAGCAACAGCACCACCGCGGGCTCGCCGAGCACCGCCAGCAGCGCCGAGGACGGCACCACCGCCAGCCACATCCAGCTCAGCGCGGTCTGGAAGGCCCGGCCGAACCGCTCCCGATCCCGCGCGATGTGCGCAAACGCCGGAAATAGGACATACGAACAGATTTGAATGATCGCCATCACCGGCAGGAACGCCAGCCGACGACCGTTGCGGTAATTACCCAGCGCGTCGGTCCGCAGCCGGTGCCCGACGAACAGCACCTCGAATGCCTCGATGGCCCGCTCCACCGTGCTCTCGATCAGCAGCGGAAACGCGAACGCCGCCAACTCCCGCCATAGTCGGACCCGGAACCGCCCGCGCCCCGGCCGCCACCCGCACAACCGCCACGCCGCCACGGCCGCCACCACCACCGACGCGTAATACGCCGCCACCAGCGACCACACCCCGAACCCGCAGGCCGCCAGGGTGATCGACACGACCGCGAAGGCGACGGCATTGGCCGGATCCACGATCACCCGCCGCTGGAACTGGAACGACCGCTGCATCATCGCGTCCGGCACCGACATGAGCGAGGTGAAAAGCACGGTGCCCGAACAGGCCGCCGCGACCGCCGCGACCTGAGTGTCCCCGAACACCGAGGCCAGCACCGGCGCGGTCGCCAGCAGCACCCCCGCGATGAGCACCCCCGACCCCAGCGTCACCCAGAACACCGTCTCGGCCGCGTCCTCGACCTCGTCGCGCCGCTGGATCAGCGCATGGCTCAGCGAACTGTGCGAGAACACCACCACGAAGGTCGTCAACACCGAACCGGCGGTGAACACACCGATCTGCCCGGGCGACAACAGATGCGCCAGCACCAGCGTCTGCACCAGCGCGATGATCTGTACCGCCCCGACCCCGATGGCCGAGAGCACCGCCCCGCGCTTGAGCACCGCCCGCAGCCCGCCGGACTCCGCGCCCGGCGCAGGCCCTTCCGGAGGCTCCTCCGGATCCCGCGACAGCACCACCGCATCCTCCGGCCATCCGGCCGAATCCGCCACCTGCCTGCCGACCTCCGGCGGCGTCCCCGCCGGACTCTCCGGCGTCGGCCGCCGCACCGAATCGCCCGATCGCGCGGCCGAATCGCCGGCCGTCACCGTCGGGCTGCGGCGGCGATGCGGCCCGCGACGTGGGTGAACGCCTCGGAGAGTTGCTGTTTGAGCGGGTGCACCCGGCGCAGCGCGCCCGGCGCCACGGTGACCGCGGCCGTGACCGCCGCCGCCCGCACGGTCTTGCGCTGCCCGAACGCGTCCCGGGCCGCCCGCCGGGCTTCCCGATCGTCATTGGCCAGCAGCGCCTCCCGGGCCTTGCGCAGCAGCACCCAGTAGCGGAACGTGCGCAGCGTCTTGTCCAGCGCGGCCTTGGCCTGCGGATCGGTCGGGGCGGCCCAGGAGAACGAGCGCTCGAGCTCCGCCATGAACGCGTCCACCTTGGCCGGGTCCCGGGTGATCGAGTCGCCGCGAATCCGGAAGCGCGCCAACCGCTGCGGCAGCACCCGGATGTCGTAGCGGTCCACCATCCGAATCCAGATGGCCACCGATTCGTGCAGCTCCTGCCCGCCCCGGTCGTAGCCGCCGACCGCGTCCCAGGCCGGCCGCCGCACGGCCGCCGTGTAGTACGGCATGAGCCCGCCGAGCAGATCGGTGAGGGTGAGCCGATGCGCCGGATCCGGTTTCACCTTCACATTGGTCGAGCGGTAGTACGGCACGGGCAGGTCGGCCCCGGTGTCATCGAATCGGTAAGCGTCGCAACCGATCGCGTCGATGCCGGGATCGGCGTCGAAGGCGGCCTGGATGGTCGCGCAGAATTCGGGCATCACCTGATCGTCGCTGTCTAGCACCACCATGGCGCGCCCGGTCGCGACCGCCGACGCCGCCATGACGCCGCCGTCGTATCCCTTGTTCTCCTGCCGGACCAGCCGGATGCGCGGATCGGCGGAGTACGACTCGACGATCGCCGCGATCTCGTCCGACATCCCGTTGTCGACGACGATCAGCTCCCAGTCCGAGAACGTCTGCGCCACCACCGATTCGATCGTGTCGCGCAGATACGCCTCGGTCTTGTAGGCCGTTGTCAGGAAACTGAACGCGGGAGCGGTCGCCTCCGCCATGAATACCCCCTCAGAGCTACCACCCGATACCCACATAGCCGGGCCGCTGCCGCCGCTTCTCCGCTTCGGGCAGCCGCACCAGATCGATGACGGTCCGGTCCGGACCGATGCCGTCGACGGCGGCGACCACCGCGGGCTCCTTGGACCCCGCGATGAAGATCTCCCCGTGCGCCACAACGGCATCGATGTCATCGGTGAGCAGTTCGCCGATGTGCGGCAGCCGCTCCTCGATGAAGGCCCGGTTCGCACCCATCAGCCGCGACAGCGCCACATTGGCGTCGTAGATCCGCACGTCGTAACCCTTGCCGAGGAGCCGCTCGGCGAACTCCACCATCGGGCTCTCGCGCAGATCGTCGGTCCCGGCCTTGAACGACAGGCCGAAAATGCCAACCCGCTTGCGCCCCAGCGAGATCACCAGATCGACCGCGCGCCGAATCTGCGCCTCGTTGGAGACCAGCACGTTCTGCAGCACCGGCAGTTCCAGATCGTGCTGGCGCGCGGTGTGATTGATGGCCCGTACGTCCTTGGGCAGGCACGAGCCGCCGAAGGCGAAACCGGGCCGCAGATACGCCGGGCTGATATTGAGTTTGGTGTCGGCCAGGAAGATGTCCATCACCGCATGGGAATCCAGCCCGAGTGTCGCGCACAGCGCACCGATCTCGTTGCCGAACGTTACCTTGAGCGCATGGAAGCTGTTGTCGACATATTTGGTGATCTCGGCGACGGCGATCGGCACCCGGAAACGCGGCCCGGGCAGCCCCTCGTAGAGGCTGGTCATCTCCTCGCCGGTGCGCGCATCGCTCTCGCCGATAACGGTTTTCGGCGGATTCTCGAAGTCGCGGACACTGCTGCCCTCGCGCAGGAATTCGGGATTCACGCAGACGCCGAAGTCGACGCCGACCCGTTTGCCGGAGGCGCGTTCCAGGATCGGGATGAGGCTGTCCTCGCAGGTGCCGGGCACCATGGTGCTGCGGTAGGCGATCACATGCCAGCCGTCCTTGCCCGCCAGCGCGGTCCCGATCTGCTCGCTGACCCGCTCGAGGTAGGCCATGGAGAGCCCGCCGCCGCTGCCCGACGGTGTACCGACACAAACAATCGAAACATCACTGTTTACAACAGCTTCGGTGATGTCCTCGGTGACGGTCAGCCGCCCGGACGCCACCACCTCGGCGATGAGTTCGCCGATGCGCTCCTCCACGACCGGGGTCCGGCCCTGCCGGATGAACTCGATCTTCTGCGGGTTCACGTCGACACCGATCACCGCGTGCCCGCGCGCCGCGAAGCAAGCCGCCGAGACGCAGCCGACGTAGCCCAGTCCGAAGACACTCACCCCCAGTTCGCGGCCCATTCGCCGTGTTCGTCCGTCTTCCACCCGCGGGTCTTGCTCGTCCACGCTGCCCACCACCAGGGATCGTCGCTACCGCCGATTTGTTTTATACCAATGTATTCCGAGATTCGCCCGCGTTATCATCGGCCGGTGCGGTACGCGACGGCTCCCGTGTCTGTCGTGTATCTTGCGGTCGGGGGTGGAGACGACGCCGGAGCAACCACGAGTGCCGGCTGGGGGATCGCGGATTGATGGCATTATCGACAGTCGCCTTGACGGTGAAGTACCAGCTACGACGTACCCATCCGCAACGAGGTCGGCTGCAAAGACGGCTGGACGCGCTGGAACACGCTGACGCGGACGGGATTCGGGCATATCAGGAGCAACGGCTACGCCAGCTGGTGCGCCTGGCGGCCCGGCGCTCGCCGTTCTACCGGGAGTACTTCCGGAACTCGGGCATCGATCCGCGCTCCATCAGGACCCTCGACGACCTGCCGAAACTGCCGTTGCTATCGCGCGAGGACCTGGCGCGGCGCTCCGACGACTTCCGCACGCTGCCGCGCTGGCTGATGCGCTCGGTGCGTTCGGGCGGCACCTCGGGGGTGCCCATCGAATGCCATCGCACCCTCGCCTCGACCATGTTCGAGCTGGCGGCCCTGGAACGGCAGTGGAGCTGGTTCGGGGTACCGGAGAATTCGCGTCGAATCGTGCTGCGTGGCAACACCTTCGCTACCGGCGGTAAGGCTCCGACCCTGGCGGTGCGGGGCGCTCGGCAGTTGCTGGTATCGAGCTATCACCTGACCCCGGATCGGGTGGACCGGATCGTCGCCGACATCCGCCACTTCGCCCCCGATGTCGTGGAGGGCTGGCCGTCGAGCATCGCGTTGCTGGCCGCGCTGCTGCGCGACCGGCAGATTCGCATTCCGGTGCGCGCGGTGATCACCTCCTCGGAGGTCATGGCCCCCGGTCAACGGGCGCTGATCGAGCAGGTTTTCGAGGCGCCCATCATCGACCACTACGGCCAGACCGAACGCGCGGCCATGGCCGGGGCCTGCGAGGCGGGCGGCTACCACGTCTTCCCCTATTACGGGATCGTGGAACTGCTGCCGGTCGAGGGTGCGCCCGACCGCTGGGAGATCGTCGGAACCTCCCTGCAGAACCGGGGATTCCCGCTGTTCCGGTATCGCACCGGCGACGAGGTCCGCCCGGCCGCGCCGGGCCCGTGCCCCTGCGGTCGCGCGTTCCCGCTGCTGGGCGTGGTGGACGGCCGGGTCGAGGACACCTTCACCTCCGCGGACGGCCGGCCGCTGCCGCTGCCGTCGAGCATCGTGGACGACCTGACGGGCCTGCGCGAGGCGCAGATCGCTCAGTTGCGGCCGGGCGTTTTCGAGTTGCGCGTGGTACCGGGCACCGGATTCTCCGAGGCCCGCACCACTGCGCACGCGCGCCGGAACATCCTGCGGCAGTTCGGTTCCGGCCAGGAGTTGCGGGTGCGGGTGTTCGAGATGCTGCCCCGGCCGCCGAGTGGAAAGCTCAAGACCGCGGTGGTCGACCCGGCGCCGCCCAAGGACGAAACATCGTTCGGGCGGGACACGATACCCGGGAAGCGGACGTAGTGGCGAGGGGGCGCGTGAAGAGAGAGGTGGGGCCGCGGTGTTGGGTCGCAGCGCGAGAATGGCGGTGCTGACGGCGGTTTCGCTGGTCGCGGTGGGGAGTGTGGCGGGGTGTGGTGGATCCGGTGATTCGGCGAACCAGAAGGTGCCGGTCAGTACGACCGTGCCCGTCGACGAGTTCGCGGCCCGTAACCAGACGCCGCAGCCGGGTGCGGTCGGCATCGGGCTGACCCGAATCACGCTGGGGCATACGAACACGGCCGATCAGGTGACCTTCGAATTCACCGGAAGCGCGGTACCGGGCTGGTCGGTGCACTACGTGAACCAGCCCGTGCAGAACGGCACCCGGACACCGTTCGCGGTGACGGGCCAGTCCGTGATCGAGGTGCTGATCCGCGAGGCGGCCAATCCGTTCACCTCCGGCGCGGCTCCCTATTCCGGCCCGCCGACCGTGACCGATCCGAGCACCACGACGGTCGGCGAGGTGCGCTATGCCAGTCAGCTACGCGGCGTGACACAGGCTTTCATCGGACTCCAGACCCCGCAGCGCAAGTTCCGGCTCACCGGACTGACGAATCCGACGCGGGTGGTGCTGGAGGTCGATCACCGATGACGACCGGGGGAACCATGACAAGAAGTACGCTCAGCGTCGTTATCGACCGGATCTGGCAGCGCCGCTGGCTGGTCGCGGCGGTCGCGCTGGTGGTGATGTTCGGTGCGTTCTACACCGTGCACGACCGCACCACGACCTATACCGCGCGCGTGCTGGTCTCGGCCGGCTCGAACCGGCCGCCGACCCAGGACGCGATCCTCGCGCAGGGGTTCACCTATTACCTCAACGATCCGTCGTATCAGGCCGCGCTCGGGCACAAGGCCGGATTTCCCGATGGCATCAACGGTTTCTCGGCGCAGTACGTGACGGCGAGCCCGCTGTTCTATGTGCAGGTGAGCGCGAATACGGCCGCTGTGGCGGTGGCCGCCGCGCCGAAGATCGCGCAGCTCTACGTCGACGACGTGAACGGGCGGCTCGACGCGAGCCGCACCGCGACCGCCGACGCCATGACCGCCTCCATGATGAAGATGTGGAGCGACCGCCTGGCGGCCAACGACCCCAATGCCTACAGCGCGCAGATCCAGTTGCAGCAGGTCATCGATCAGCTCAACGCGGGCACCGAGAACCGGCTCACCGTGCTGCAATCCGGCGCGGGCGCGACCCCGATCGGTCCTGGCAAGACCAAGACGCTGGGCGCGGGCATCATCGGCGGGATCATTCTGGGCTGCGTGGTGGCGCTCATGGCGGGCGCGGGCACGCGGCGGCTGTACACCGATTACGACGTGGCGGAGAAGACCGGGGTGCGGCCGCTGGACGTGATCCCGGCCGGGGGCGGCGCGAAACGCGATGCCCGCCGCGAGGTGGCATTGCGGCATGTCGCAAATCTGGTCGCACGGGAATGCACGCGGACGCCGACTTCGATTGCGGTGGCACCGGTTTCGCCCGGACCGGGCGGTGCGGAGGTGGCGCGGGCGCTCGCCGAGCATCGGGCGGCGCAGGGGACCAAGACCATCTATCTGGACACCGATCTGCGCGATACGGGATCCGGCGGGGCGGGCATCGTCGACTATCTGGAGGGCCGGATCCGCGAACTGCGGGAGGTCACGCGCGCCGGGACCGACGGTTTCGCCGAGATCGCCTCCGGCGCCTCCGGCGGCGATCCGTACCGCCTGTTCGACCGCCATCGGGTGCGCGAGCTACTCCAGACCGCCGGCGCCACAGCCGATCTCGTGGTGGTGCGGGTCGCGCCGCTGAGCGTGGCGCCGGAGGCGCAGATCGTGGCCGATGTCGCGGATCTGACGATTCTGGTCGTCGAATGCGGGCGCACCCGGGTGCGGGAGATGACCGAGGCGGTGCGGGCGATCAATCAGGTCGGCGCGGAGGTGCTGGGCGCGATCCTGATCGATTCGGCCGAACGCCGTGGGCCGCTGAGCCGTTGGATGTCCCGATGACGCCCGAGCTCCCGGCGCTGCTGGAGCGCACCATGCCGCCGGACCCCGCGGCGCCGCCCGAGCGGTCGTGGTTCGCGGAGCGGGCCAAGATGTTCGTGATCATCGGCGTATCACTGCTGCTGGGGCTCGGCGTGATGCTCGAGCTGTCGAAGAAGGCGCCCGGCGGTCTGGGCGTGGTGGCCGCGGCCGGCGGTTTCGCCGCGGTCCTGGTCGTCATCGGCTTGCGGGATCCGCGCTGGGCCTTCGTCTTCATGATGCTGGCGACGTTCCTGCGCCCGGCGATTCCCAAGATCCTGCCCGTCACCGACCCGTTCGTGCTGGCCTTCGGCGGGCTGGTGATCGCGGCGCTGGCCTGGATTCGCGGCCGCCCGGAGCGGCGGGTGTCGATCGGGCCGATCGAGATCGCGATGCTGCTGTACGTGCTGTGGAACCTGAATTCGATTCTGCAGGACCACGAGTACGCGCCCATCCTGTACCCGCTCACCGGCGAGATGCTGGATCTGCGGCGCTATCTCATCATCGGCACGGTCATGCCGTTCGCCACCTATCTGATCGCGCGCATGATCTTCGCCCGCCGCGATGCCGCCGGATTCTTGGTGGGCACACTGCTCGGGTGCAGCGCGTACTCGGCGTGGGTGAGCATCCTGCAGTTCTACGGGCCGCGCAGCCTGATCTGGCCCAAGTACATCGCCTACGCCCCGGCCTGGGCCGAGCGCGCCTGCGGGCTGCCCAATCAGCCGGAGGTCAACGGCCTGATCCTGATCGTCGGATTCGTGCTGTCGCTGGTGCTGATCAGCAGTGAGCAGCGGCCGCGCTGGCAGCGGATCGGGCTGGCGGTGATCGCGGCGGCGTGCGCGTTCTCGGTGTATCTGACCCACACCCGGTCGATCTGGCTGGATTTCGCGGTCGTGGTGCTGATCGCCATCGTGGTGGGCAAGGGCTTTCGGACCGGATTCGTGGTGACCGCCATCGCGGCGGTGACCGTCATCGCCCTGAACTGGTCCACCTTCACCTCCTCCGACCGCAAGGCCGGCGGAGTGGCCTCGACCAACGAGGTCTACGACCGGCTCAATGCGGATATGACCGCGGTGTGGGCGTGGACCCAGAAGCCGTTCAGCGGGTGGGGTCTGGGCCGGTTCGTCATGGTGAACACCTATCGGCACCAGCAGTATTCGCCGACCACGCCGTGGGAGCGCGGGCTGGGCATTCCCGCCCACGAGACCGAGCTGGGCATTCTCGCCGAGCTCGGCATCGTCGGGCTGCTGTTGTGGCTGACGGTGCTGGCGCTGTTGACCCGGAAGCTGCTGCTCGCCTATCTGCGGCTGCCGACCGAGGGGCTGATGGGCCGCCCGCTGGCGTTCACCGCCGCCGCGGCCTTCGTATCGCTGGTGCTCGGTGGTGTTTTCGTGGATCTGCGGCTGTTCGACTATCCCAGCACCATGGTGTTCGCACTGGTGGGCGCGGCGGTCGGGGCGGCCGATCGGCTGCCCCGGCCCCCGAAGGTGGACCCGCTCGAAGCGGGCCGGGCCCACCGGGAGGAACTGCGGGCGGCGCGGGTCTAGCTGTTCCGCTCGAACAGCCGGGAGTAGAAGCCGAGCAGGTGCTGTCGCGAAGTGTCCCAGGACAATTCGCGCTCGACCCGCTCGCGGCCGAGTTCGCCCATCTGCTTGCGGCGCACCGGGTCGTCGAGCAGTTCGGCCATGGCGACGGCGAAGGCGGCCTCGTCATTGGCGGGCACGTAGACCGCCGCCTCGCCCGCCGACACCCGCGCCTCGGTCAGCTCGAACGACACCAAAGGCCGTGACATGGCCATGTATTCGACGACCTTGTTCATGGTGGAGACGTCGTTGAGCGGGTTGTACGGGTCCGGCGACAGGCAGATATCGGCGGTCGAGAGGCAGGTCTGCAGGAACTCGTCGGAGACGCGGCCGGTGAATTCCACCGTGTCGTCGAGCTTCAGTTCCTTCGACAGCGCGACCAGATCGTCGAAGGCGTCGCCCGCGCCCATGAAGATGAAGTGGGCGTCATTGCGGCCGAGCACATCGCGGAAGTGGGCGATGGCGCGCAGCGCGTAGTCCACGCCGTCCTGGGGTCCCATCACGCCCAGATACGCGCCCAGATAGGGCTTTCCGTGCTTGAGCGCGGGTTGCGGATCGCGTGGGATGAAGCGGGACAGGTCCGGTGCGCTGCGCACCACCGTCACCTTGTCCGGATCCATGTGCCCGCGTTCGATGGCGACGCGGCGGTAGCTCTCGTTGGTGGAGATGACCGCGTCGGCGCATGCGAAGGTCAAGCGCTCCAGCAGCATCGACGCCCGATACAGCAGCTTGCCGCCGCCCTCGAAGCGGGACAGGAACAGTTCCGGCACCAGGTCGTGGTGGTCGAAGACGAAGCGGGTGCCGCCCAGGCGCAGCACCAGGGCGATGAGGAACAGCAGGTCGGGCGGATTGCAGGCGTGCACCGCGTCGATCGGCCCGGCGCGGCGCACCCGCAGCGCCAGGCGCAGGGTGTGGAAAAGCGCGAGGGAGTACTCGCGCAGATATCCGGCCGGGCCGCCGGTGGCGGCCCGCAGCGGATAGCGCAGGATGTGGACGCCCTCTATGGTCGCCTCGGCCTCGCGATCCTGTTTGGTCCCCTTGGGGCAGATGACCGTGACCCGGTATCCGGCGTCGACCAGGGCGCGGCTCTCCTGCCACACCCGCCGGTCGAAGGGCACCGAGAGGTTCTCCACCAAGATCAGAATGTGTTGTCCCGCCATACTTCTCATCCCCTGCGCGCAACTTCCTCCACGGCTCGCTCGGCGGCCGTGATACTGGTCTTCAGACTGAATTCGGTTTCCACCCGCACCCTTGCGGCGGCACCCATGCCCCGGCGTCGCGTTTCGTCCGACAGCACGGCGATCAGCTTGTCCCCCAGGGCATTCGGATCACGCGGCGGGACCAGACAGCCGGTCACACCGTCGTCGACGAGTTCCGGCACCCCGCCCACCGCGGTGCACACCGCGGGCCGGGCCGCGGCCATGGCCTCGAGCAGCGCCATCGGGAAGCATTCGACGCTGTGCGAGCTGAGCACCACCACGTCCATGGCGCGCAGCAGGTCCGGCACGTCGGGGCGGGAGCCGGCGAGGACCACCCGGTCGCCCAGGCCCAATTCGCTTGTCAGCGCCTCGATCCGGGCTCGCTCGGGACCGTCGCCGACGATCAGGAAGCGGGCGCGCGGGACGGCGTCGGCCACCCGGCGGGCGGCGCGCAGGAAGGTCTCGTGGTCCTTCTCCGGTCGCAGCGCGGCCACGATCCCGACGATCAGGTCGTCGGGTCCGAGGCCCAGTGCGGCGACGGCACCGCGATCGTCGCCGGTCTCGTACAGAGCGGGATCCACCCCGTTGTGGACGATCCGGATTTTGTCCCGGGCGTAGCCGAGATCGCCCGTCATGTAGTCGATCTGGGCCCGCGCCACCCCGAAGTAGGCGGCGGTGCACCGGTCCAGTACCCGGTCGGCCAGCTCCCGGGCCCGGCCGCGCGGCTCGATATCGCCGTGATTGTGCACCCAGACAATGGAATTCGGCACCCGTGTCAGCCAGGCCGCGACCCGACCGAGACCCTCGGCGTTGTAGCCGCGGGTGATCACCAGGTCGGGGCGCTCACGCCGAAGATGCCGAACGATATCCCAGAGCGCCCGCGCTGCTTGGCGTTTGGTGCGGTGCAGCGCCCGCGCGGGCACACCGGCGGTGACGAGGTCGCCGAACAGCGCGCCTTCCTCACCGATGCACAGCACCGACGGCGTGAACCGGGTGCGGTCCAGATGCGGCATGAGCGTGGTGACGTGCCGTTCGGCCCCGCCGACCCGCAGATCGGGAACCAGGTAGAGCACGCGCAGCGGACCCGGTCCGACCGCGCTCACCGCGTGATCTCCCGGTACAGCCCGTCGAAGCGCCGCCACACCACATCGATATCGAATTCCTCGCGGACCCGCTGTAAAGCCGCCGCTCCCAGGCGTTCTCGCAACGCATCGTCACCGATGACCAGCCCGAGCGCGTCGGCCAGTTCCTCGGCATCGCCGGGCTCGACCATGACCCCGCACCGCTCGTCGATCAGATCCGGGATGCCGCCGACCGGGCAGGTCACCACGCACAGTCCGCGGGCCATCGCCTCGAGGATGGCCATCGGCTGCCCCTCCCGATGCGAGGGCAGCACCAGCACCTGCGAGGCGTTCAACAGTTCCGGAACCCGGTGCGGCTCCAGCCATCCGGCGATCTCGACGCTGGAGGCGCAGCCCAGATCCGCGACCATCTTGCGGGCGCGCTCCACCGCGCCGTCCCCGGCGACCAGCAGCCGCGGCGGCGGCACCGCGGCGTGCTCGGTCATCATCCGATGCCAGGCCTCGAGCAGCGTGAAGGTGCCCTTGCGCTCGCCGACCTCACCGAGGAACAGCACCTGCACCGGACGCCCCGAACCCTGCTCGACGGGGGTATTCGGCCGGATCGCATTGGATACCACGGTGATTCGCGCCCGCGGGGAGATCCCGCGCAGCGCTTCGGCCCACGGTTCGCCCAGCGCGATCACCACCGCGGCCCCGCTGAGCGAGTCGCGGATCGCGGCCCGCAGCGCCCGCGAGGCCTCGGTGTAGAACACGCTGAAATCCGAGCCGTGCACATGCAGCACCACCGGAATCCGCAGCGCGCGGGCCAGCAGTTCGAACAGGTATTTGCGCGGAAAACTGCCGTAGGAGGACATGTGCAGGTGCACCACCGCCGGACGGCGCACCAGCAGCCGATAGAGATAGACGAAGATCGACACCTGGAACGCCGCCAGCTTGGTGGCGATGCTGCCGTCGCGATGGGTGGCCACGTGGTCGATGTGCCACTCGTCCCACAGCGGGGTGGCCCGCATATCGCGGACGAACGAGGCCACCCCGCCGCGCGTCCCCATGCTCGTCGAGACCCACAGGGCCCGTTGCTGTTTCGTCATTTTCGTGGACTGATCGGCTGCGCGGGGGGCGTATGGGTCCAGCGGATGCGCTCGGTCGGCGGGTCCGCCGATTCCGGCGGGCTCACCTTTTCCTCGGGTTCGGATTCCTCGAGCAGCACCGCGCCCAGTACTTCGGCGTCGACACCCTCGAGCACGCGCCGCGCCCGCCGCGCCGCCGCCACCGTGGTGTTCCGGTCCAGCACCAGGACGGTCGATCCCGCCTCGGCCGCCAGCACCTGCACCTCGACCGCGTCATTGACCGGCGGGGCGACGATCACCACCAGATCGGCGCGCTCGAACAGCCCGGACAGCAAGCGCGCGACGCGTTCCCGGCTCAGCGCGGTGAACGGATCCTCGCCGGTGCTGCCCGGGGCCAGCTCCCGCAGCTGCGGCATGCGGGTCCCCATCAGCACCCCGTCCAGCTCCAGGCGCTCGGCCACCACCTCGGCGACGCCGGTGCCCGAGGGACGGCGCAGATCGGCGTGCACCAGGATGGTGCGCATCCCCTGGCGCGCGCGTTCCTCGGCGACGGCGCGAGCCACGGCGGCGATGCCGTCATCGGATTCGGGCGCGGTGACCACCACGGTCGCCCGTTTCGCCGGGACGGCCAGGCCGACCGCGGTGGCGATCTGCTGGAAGGCCTTGTCGCGGAGTCCCGCTCGCTTGCCCGACCGTCCCGGCACCACCGCGATGGCGTCGAGGCCGAGCTTCTGCTCGATATCGTCGGCGGTGCGCAGCCGCCGCGCGGTCAGGCCCAGCACGAAGGCCACGACCACCCCGGCCAGCAGCCCGCCGACCCCGTAGGTCAGCAACCCCGGCAGCCGCGACGGCTCGTTGCGCACCGGGTCCGAGGCGGCCTGCAGATCGATGAGCTTGTTCGAGGTGTCGGCATTGATGCGGTTGATCTGGTCCTGCATCTGGGTCAGCGAGGCATCGCTGACCGCGCCGTTGGCGGCGCGGATATCGTCGAAGGGCTTGCGCACCGCGGCGATGGCGGCGTCCTGCGCGGCCCGCAGGCTGGTATTGATCTCGTCGCGGAAGGCGCTGCCCGCCTTGGTCGCCGCATCCTTGGCGACCTGCGGTTTCGCGGCGGTCGCCTCGAGATACAGGATGGGGCTCGACGCGACGGTCCGCGCGGTCAGCGTCGCCCCCGCCGGAACCGCCCCGGCCGCACGCAGTTTGGACTGGTAGGCGGGGTCCATGAAGTACTGCGCGTAGCCGACCGAGAGCACGGCGTCCTGATCGGGGGCGCGGTTGGGCGAGCCGATGGTCAGCGTGAGCCGGCTGGTGTAGCTGGGTTGCAGGTCCCGGGTCGAGACGAAGCCCAACGCCAGCGCCAGCGCGATGATCGCCAATATCACCCATTTCCGGCGCCAGAGTCTGCGCAGGTGAACCGTTGTGGCGCTGTTCAATTCGTCTCCCTCGAAGTTCGGAGCCGCGCGTTGGGGATTATCGCGCGCGGGGCCCCGCTGTTACGGCGCAACCGGCCGGTCAACCGGCCTGCCAGCCGGAAGATTCCAACGATGATGTCGGGTGCCAGGACATACATGACGAGCAGGTAGAGCACCACGAACGCGAGCACGCCGGTGCTGAGCAGAGCCAGCCCGAGCAGGATCGGCCGATGGTCGGAGTGCAGCACCCGGTGTTCCAGGACCCAGGTGACGCCGATGGCGATGGCCGCCGCCGGCAGTGGCGGACCGACCGCCCGGATCAGATCGCGTATCCGCACACCCATCACCGAGCGCGCCAACGCGGTCACCAGCACACCGACGATCAACATGGTCGCAGAGGTCGCCAGACCGACCCCGATCAGACCGAAGAAGTGAATACCGAGCAACAGCAGGCCGATTCCGAGACCGAGT
Organism: Nocardia sp. JMUB6875; assembly: GCF_041154655.1. Classification (NCBI taxonomy): domain Bacteria; kingdom Bacillati; phylum Actinomycetota; class Actinomycetes; order Mycobacteriales; family Nocardiaceae; genus Nocardia; species Nocardia sp. JMUB6875. The sequence continues at coordinate 20,214 of NZ_BAAFGR010000060.1, read as the reverse complement.
TCGACCGCGGTCTGCCAGTTGAGCAGTGCGGTGCGCCCGGCGCCCTTGATGGCCTCCTCGCCCACGCTCATCCACGCCTTGCCCAGACCCAGGCCCGCCATGGCGACCACCACCGCACCGGCCTCGCGCCAGCGCGCGCCGAAGACCAGCACCACCGTCTGCTCGCCGAAGACGATGATCAGTCCCGACAGCGCGGCCGCGCCGAAGGTGGTGAGCCGGATGGCCCGCAGATACGCACCCGACAACCGGCTCGGATCGCCCTCCTCGGCGATCCGGGCGAAGGCCGGGAACAGCGATACCGCACCGACTTCCACGATGAACCGGACCGGGATCTGCGCGATGCGCTGCCCGTAGCGGTAGAAGCCCAGGGACGCGGAATTGAGGCCGCGCCCGACGACGGCGGCCTCGATCATGGTCTGCGCCCGGGCCCCGATCATGTTGACCACGACCGGGGAACCGAAGCGCGCCAGTTCGCGCCACATGCGCACGGTGGCCCGCCCGCGCCCGGGTCGCCAGCGCGCCAGCCACCAGACCGCGATCACCCAGACCACATAGGACACATAGGTGCCCACGACCATGCTCCAGACGCCGAACCCGCAGGCGGCCAGCACCACCGAGACCACGGCGAAGCTGACCGAGACCGCCGGGCCCACGATCACCCGGCGCTTGACGCTGAACTCGCGCTGCAGCAGGGCCTCCGGGACATTGGTGAGCGAGAACATCAGCAGGAAGCCCGATGTCGTCGCCGCGATCAGCCCGATGGTGCGGCTGTGGAAGAGCAGGCCGATGACCGGCGCCGCGGCCAATGCGCCCAGGGTGACCACCACGCCGTTGAGCAGCGTTGCCCGGAACACGGTTTCGGCGGCATCGGCCACATGGTCCTCGCGCTGCACCAGCCCGGAGCGCAGGCCGCCCTCGACGAAGGTGGTCAGCAGCATGGTGATCACGGTGCCCGCGGCGAACATGCCGACCTCGGCGGGGCTGAGCAGCCGCGCCAGCGCCACGGTCTGCGCCAGCGAGACCAGTTCGCCGAAGATCAGCGCCAGCGCGGAGGCCGCCGCCACCTTGCCGATTCGCTTGCCGAGATTGGTGCCCTCGGCTTGCGCGGGTTCGATGGCGGGGGCGAGATCGTAACGCGGGAGTTCGACGGTGTCGTCGTACCTCCCGATGATCTCGTAGGCCCGGATGGTGACCCGGTCCCGATCCTCGCGGTCGAATCTATGCATGCTCGGTGTGAGTCCGTTCGAGGAGACCGAATAGTCGCTCGAAGGCGTTGCGGCTACCCAGGACCTGTTCATCGGCACGAGCGCGCAACGCTGCACGGACGTCATCGGCTTCGTCCCAGGCGGCCCGGATGGCGGCGGGCAGGTGCTCGCTCAGCTCCGGATCGTCGAGGTGGACCAGCCGCACGCCCCCGCCGAACATATCGGCGAGGCCCAGAAATTTGTCGTCGTAGTATTCGGTGGAGGTGAGACCGACCACCGGAATGCCTTGGCTCAATGCGAAAACCGCGAGATGGTAGGCGCCGGTCACGAGGATGCGGCAGCGCCCGACCTCGGCGGCCACCTCGGCGGGACGCACGAAGCTACCGACCGGTTCGACAGGATTCGCGCTGCCGCGCACCAGCGGCAGCGTGGTCGCGCGATCCGGGGAGCCCGGGGTCTCGGCGATGATCAGAGGGACGAGTCGCGCATCGAATTCGACCGCGGCCGCGCGCAGGGCGGAACCGACGGTCTCCTGGGCGCGCGCGGCAACGGGCGAATACTTGGCTACCCGCAAGCACACGCCAATATCATTGCCGGGACTAACATTTCGGACGTCCTGCGCGAGCTCGATGGCGTCGTCACCGGTGACCACGACCGCGCTCGACGGCACGCCCAGGGATTCGAGCAGTTCGGGTCCGCGCCGCCGCTCGCGCAGCGCGATCAGGGGCAACTTGCCCAGCGCCTGGGTCGCGCGCTCCCGCAGTTCCGGGTCGCGCAGCGGGCCGATCCCCTGGCCCACCATGGCGGCGGGAACGCCCACTCCGCAGGCGTATTCGAGGAGATCCAGCACGCGACCGGCCTGGGGAATGTCGGCATCGGTCATATATCCGCCGCCGAGCGCGACGACCAGCGATGCCTCGCGGACCGCGCGCGCCGCGCCGGGATGCCTGCGTTCGATCCGGGGCACCAGGATCTCGGCGTGCGAGGGTTCGGGCGCAGGCTGTGGCTCGTCGGCCGAGGATCCACGAGATCGCAAGTCCCGCAGCCGATCCCGCACCCGGATGGCCCTGGGCAACAGCCAGGCCCGGGCGCGGAGCGCGGCCACGGCGGGCGGTCCGGCCACGGCGGGTCCGACCGCGGCGGCCAGCCGTTCCACCCGGACCGGCGCACCCCACGGATCGCGGCTCCCGACGGTAATGCCCAGCACCCCTGGGAAATATGCCGCTACCAGTGCGGGCGACTCGGTCATGACGCCGACGGTGGCCAGCGGCCAGCGCGCGCGTATGCGGCGCACGGTGACATCGAGCATGGCCAGGTCACCGTAATTGCGCAGCCAGTACTCACTGTTCTCGATGAGAACGCGGTGTCCGGCCCCACCGCACGGCAGCCCGGCTCCCATCTCGACCTCCCCCGGTCATGTACAAGGCCCCGAACCTTGCGAACTGGCGTGGCTTGCTTGCCAACCGTAACTCAATTAGCCACAACCGCAGAGTCTTTGCAACTTCTCGCGCACCTGCGGGCTGTCCGGTAGCTTTTCGGTATGCCGCATGCCCTCGCCGCGGTCCGGGGATCCGCTCTGCGCCGGGTCCGACTCGGTCCGCTGCTGGTCGACGGCCATCGAGTCGCTGTCCGGAACACCCGGTTGTCAGATTTCGAGCGCTGGCGCGAGATTCGCCTGCGGGACCGGGAACTCATCGAACCGTACTGGAACTCCTCGGCACTGAGCTGGGCGGACCGGCACACCCGGGCCTGGTGGATCCGGGAGTATCTGCGGCTGCGGTGGGGCTGGGCCACGGGGCGGGTGCTGCCGTTGAGCATCGTGGTGGACGGCGAATTCGCCGGGCAGTGCGCGCTGAATCCCATCGATCGGCGGCATCGCGCCGGGGAGATGGGCATCTGGATGGATTCACGGCATGCCCGCCACGGCGTGGGCGCGCTCGCGGGCGCGCTGCTGGTGGACTACGCGTTCGAGCCGCTCGGCCTGCATCGCGTCACCGCGCCCACCGCCGTGAGCAATCGACGGGCGCACCAGGCGACCGACCGGGGCGGGATGACGCTGGAGGCCACCATGATTCGCGCCCGCGCGGTCGGCGGGCAGCGGCGCGATCACGAACTCTGGGCCGTCACCGCCGACCGGGTGCCGCCCGGCGGCTGGGTGGCCGCGCTCATCGCTTTCGGGGGTGTCCGGGCAGAGCCGGTCGCGACCGACGCGACCGCGGCGGACGGCCCGACCGCGCAACGCCTGCGCGACGCGGCGCGCTGGACGGCGGCCGTGCTGGCGGTCGGCGCGAAGTACGCCCTCGGCACGCTGCTGCACGAGCTCGCCGCGGCCACCCGGGGCGCGGTCGTGTGGCCTTCCACGATCGAGGGCGTCGATCCGGACAATCGACCAATTGCATTGCGTCGGGAGACATCCCATCATCCGAGGCGTCGAGTGACCGCTCAGCGCTACGACGTCCTCGCCGACGGGCGCTCGATCGGCCACCTCGACCTCACGCCCGGACACCCGAACGCGGAACTGGCCATCGGCATCACCCCCGAGGCCGCGCAAACGAAGTCGGCCGCCACCGCGATCGCGCTGCTGCTCGCCACCGCCTTCGACGAGCTCGGCGAGGAACGCGTGGAGGCCCTGATCGATCCCGACCACACCCCGCTCACCGCACTCGCCGAGGCCGGCGGCCTGCGCCGCGAGGGCCTCCTGCGCGGCGCCCGGCGCGGACCGGACGGCCGGTTCCACGATGTCGAACTGTGGGCCGCGACCGTCCAGAAGTAGTCGCGCGCAGGCACATCCGACACGGTAGAGTTCCCGTCAGCCGACCGACGGGGGATGCGGTGGCGGGGAATCTCGAGGAGCACATGTGGGCCTGAACGTGGTCATGATCGCGACGTATCCCCTCGAACCCGGCCGGGTGGTGGGTGGGATCGAGTCCGTGACGAGCACTTTGGTTCCCGCGCTCGCGGCCCGCGAGGAGATCGATTCGCTCACCGTGCTGCGTTTCCACACCGGTGAGGCCACCGTCGAGTCCCGGCGTGAAGGACCGAAGGTCGAAATCCGTTATCTGCGTGGGCAGCGCCGCCTCGGCGTCGCGACCGGTTCGTTCCTGGATGTCCGTCAGACCCGCAAGGTGCTGGCCGAACTGCGCCCGGATGTGGTGCACGCGCACGAGATCGGGCTGCGCGGCGATATCGCCACCCAGGTCAGCGACAAGACGGTGGTCACCGTGCACGGGCTGATCCATCTCGAGACCCGGCTCAATGCCCGCACCAGCGTCAAGGAGCGGGTGCGCTACTACCTGGTCGAGGCGATGGTGCGCCGGGTGCTGCGCCGCGCCAAGGCCGTCATCTCCATCTCCGACTACGACGCGCGGGCGCTGAGCGGCATGGTGCGCGGCGAGCACATCAGCATTCCCAACCCGACCGCGCCGGAGTTCTTCGCGCTGTCGCCGTCGGCCCCGACCGAACCGCGGCTGCTGTTCGCGGGCGTGCTGTCGCCGCGCAAGAATCCGGAAGGGTTGCTCACCGCCTTTTCACTTGCGCTGCGGGAGGTTCCGAAGGCGCGGCTGATCATGGTCGGTCCGCAACCCGACGCCGAATACGCCCGCGCGATTCGCGCCCAGGCCACCGATCTGGGACTCGACGACGCGGTGGAATTCGTCGGCATGGTCGACAACGAGCGGCTGCGCGAGGAGATCGCGCTGGCGCGCGCGGTGGTGCTGTTCTCGCACGAGGAGACCTCGCCGACGATCCTCGCGCAGGCCATGGCCGCCGGGAAGCCGGTGATCTCGGCCCGGGTGGGCGGCATCCCGGAGATGGTGACCGACGCGGTCAACGGCTATCTGGTCGAGCCCGGCGATACCGCGGAGCTGGCCGAACGCATGGTCGAGCTGCTGCGGAACCAGGAACTGGCCTTGGAATTCGGCGCGCGGGGGCACCTGATGGCGCTCGACCGATTCGAACCGGACGCCGTCGCGCGCCGCACGGTCGAAACATATTTACGCGTCGCCGGGATGTAGAGAACGACCCAGCACTCACCCGGGGGAAGGCAAGAATGCCCGAACAAGATCATGAAATCGATTGGGCCACAGCATCGGTCCTGGTGACCGGGGGCGCGGGATTCATCGGCTCGCACTTGGTCGAACTGCTCGTCGCGGCGGGGGCCCAGGTCACCGTGCTCGACACCTTCGCCTCGGGCAGCCGCGAGAACCTGGCCGCCGTCGCGGACCGGATCACCCTGCGGGAAACCGACATCCGCGGCATCGATTGGGTCTCGTACCTGACCGAGCATCCGGTCGACATCATCTTCCATCTGGCGGCCAACGCGTATGTCCCGCCCTCGGTGGAGGACCCGGCCTTCGACTACGAACTCAACTTCGCCACCACCTTCCGCCTGCTCGAGGCGCTGCGCACGCTGCACTGGCCAGGCCGCATGGTCTTCGCCTCCAGCGCCGCGGTGTACGGGAACTCGGTGCGCATTCCCATCAGCGAATCCGATCCGACGGTGCCGATCTCGCCCTACGGGGTCGGAAAGCTCGCCGCCGAACGGTATCTCGCGGTGTTCGCCCAGCTCTACGGCCTGCGCCTGGGCGCGGTGCGGTTCTTCTCCGCGTTCGGCCCGCGCCAGCGCAAGCAGGTGGTGTTCGATCTGCTCGCCAAGATCGACCGCGATCGCGAGCGGCTGTTCATCCACGGCGACGGCACCCAGGTGCGCGATTTTCTCTTCGTCGAGGACGCCGCCCGTTCAGCCATGATCGTGGCGGCCAATTCGCCGTTGCGCGGTGAGGCCTACAACGTGGGCGCGGGCTGCGAGTACACCATCGATCAGCTGGCCAAGTCGCTGTGCGAGATCACCGGCACCAGTCCGGCCTTCGACTACAGCGGCGCGAATCGGCCGGGTGATCCGGAGAAGCTGGTGGTCGACATCTCCCGGCTGCGCGCCATCGGCTACGAGCCGAGTGTCGACTTCGATGAGGGCTTGACCCGGACGGTAGCCTGGTACGCATCCTTGACCGGTGCGACCTGGCGGTAGCTCCTCGATGGCCGAAAGCCGGTCCACCCCAACGACATCCACTCGTGCGCCGCGCGCACGCTCAGGTAGGAGTTCTCCGTTGAGCTTGGTCACCGGCCTCGGCGCGGTCATGATGGCGGTCATCACCGCCTGCGCCCCGGCACACACCACCCTCGGCACCGAGCCCTTCGTCGGCGACTTCGAGACCGGGAACTTCGATCAGTGGGCGCAGTGCCAGAACGTGGTGCTGCCCAGCGTGCCGTGCGTGAAATTCCACATCTCCAATGACCGCATGCAGGTCGAGTCGAATCTGGTGCGCCAGGGCAAGTACGCGGGGCGCTTCGAATTGCACCGCGGCGACGTCCCGTTCGGGCTGTGCTGCGGTGCGCGGGCGGAGGTCAGCGGCGAGGACTACACCCGCGCCGACGAGGGTGACGAGCGCTGGTACCAGTGGAGCACCCGCTTCCAGGCCGGCTTCCCGTCCGATCACGGATGGACGGTGCTGTCGCAGTGGCACGCCGACCAGGACGGCCCGCCGCCGCTGGCGATCGCGGCCGGGCCGACCAATGTGGCCGACGGGCGTTGGGGTGTGGTGGTTTCCACGTGGAACTCCCCCGGGCATCCGGGCAAGACGTACACGCCGTGGAGCGCGCCGATCGTGCCCGACGTGTGGACCGACATCAAGATGCATGTGAAGTGGTCGGCGTACGACGACATCGGGTTCGTCGAACTGTGGATCGGGGGCGTGCCGCAGGTGTTCGACGCCGCGCCGTGCGTGGGCCAAACCCGGTGCACGGTCCGCACTCTCATGCCCGGCGGTGGCGGCATCTACTTCAAGCAGGGCTATTACCGGGACCCGGAGATCGTGCCCAACGGCGTGGTGTTCCACGACGGGTTCTCGATGGCCCCGACCGAGGCCGGGCTCGCGCCGCTCTGAGTCTCGCGCGTCGTCAGGCCGCCCGGCGCGCGCCGATCATCTTCGCGATCAGCGACAGATCCAGGATCGTCGACCAGTTCTCGACGTAGGACAGGTCCAGCCGCATGACGTCCTCGGGCGTCATGCTCGCCCGGCTCCGCACCTGCCACAGCCCGGTCATCCCGGGCCGAACCAGCAAGGTGCGCCGCATCATTCCGTCGTAGGCGTCGACCACCCGCCGCACCTGCGGGCGCGGGCCGACAATGCTCATCTCGCCGCGCAGCACATTGAAGAACTGCGGCAGCTCGTCGAGGTTGTACCGGCGGATCACCCGGCCGACCCCGGTCACCCGCGGATCGTCGGGCGGGCGGTGGAACAGCGGATCGCCGCCGTCGCTGTCGAGCAACGCGGTCAGGTGCGGGTCCGGGTCGGCGTACATGCTGCGGAACTTGATCATTCCGAAGGGCCGCCCGTCGCGCCCGATCCGCTCCGAGCGATGGAACACCGGCCCGCGGCTGTCCAGTTTGACCGCCAGCGCGATGGCGCCGAGCACCGGCGCGATGGCGCACAGCGCGGCCAGGGCGAAGCAGAAGTCGAAGAGCCCCTTGCGAATCGACTTCGCGCGGTCGTATTGCGGCTTCTCCACGTGCAGCATCGGCATGTCCGCGATCACCCGGTGGGTGAGCCGGGTGCCGGCGATGTCGACCAGGCCGGGCATGACGATCAGTTCCGCGCCCAGTTCGTCGAGTTCCCACGCCATGCGGCGGAAGTCCGCGGGGCCCAGGCTCTCGGTGGCGGTCACCGCGACGGTGTCCGCGCCGGTGCGGCGGACCGCGTCGACGACGTCGTAATCGCTTGCCACGACCGGGATTTCACGCGCGCCGACGGTGAGGAACCGATCGTTCACCGCGCCCTCGTCGCGGGTGCAGATCCCGATCACCTGATACCCGGAGGTCGGATCGTGGGTGAACGCGCCCACCATGGCCCGGGCCGCGTCGGGGCTGCCGACGACCAGCATGGCGGTGCGGAAACTGCCGTGCGCGCGCTTGCCCGCGACCCAGCGCCGCCACAGCCGCCGCTCGAGCACCAGGCCGAGGGTGCCCAGGGGCAGGGCGATCGCGAGGTAGATCCGGGCCAGATCGATCTGGAGCAGCAGCGAGAGGATCGCGATGACGCCGAACAGCTTGAGCGAGGCACCCACCACGCGCCGGTATTCCTCTGGGCCGCTGCCGATTACCCGGGGCGACCGGGTGCCGCTCAGCGTCAGGACGCACATCCAGGTCAGCACGAGCACGGCCGAGACCACCCAGTACCGGATACCCATCGACCAGTGCGCGGTGAGGTTCGCGTCCGCGTTGCTCCCGAACCGGATCGCCTGTGCGATTCCGACCGCGAGCAGCGTGACGCACCAATCGCTGAGCAGTAGCCGCTTGGCGTAATCCGCTTGCCAGCGCTCACGATCCGAGCGCGGCTCGGGGCGAGGTGGGCGATACGCGCGCAGGGCGCGAACGGCCGAAGTTTCGAAGCTCATGAAACGAACGCACCTCCCCCACGGGAGAACTCGGTTCCGATCCCCACTGATCAGTTACGCAGAACGGGCTGACGCCGGTTTCCCAAGGGCTTTCAGGACCATGACAACCGATGCGGTCACCGAATGTTTCGGGGACCAGATGCCGAATGTTACACATCCAAACCGTCGCCAACGCCGAATCACGTGCGGCGCCGGATTTTCCGGAAATTAACGGCGGGTAGCCAGACCGTCGCCCGGGCCGATTCCCCCTAATTCCCCTATTCGCAACATCGCAGGTTGCGCTCCACAGACTCCGCAGAGTCTGCTGTTCGAAACCCTTGCATTGCAAGATTCTTGGGTTTGCCAGCAGGACACCAGATTCTGCGGGTCGCAGAAATTCGCCTGTTTTGGCACTGTTCGTCACCAGATCGGCACCCCGAACACGATCGAAGCTGTTGTAACGTAAGGCCGGACCGAGCCGACCTGTGGTCAGGTGGGCGCTGCAGGGGCAGCGCCGGTCTCGGTGAAAGGTGGGGAAATCTTCGTGCACTGCCGTCTGTGCGACTCCGATCGGCTGATCAGCGTTCTTGATCTCGGAGCCACTCCGCCCTGCGAGAAATTCCTCACCGCCGAGGAGCTCGATCTGCCGGAGCCGACGTATCCATTGCATCTGCGGCTCTGCGAGAGCTGCCTGCTGCTGCAGATTCCGGCGCTCATCACTCCGGATGAAACCTTCACCGAATATGCCTACTTTTCGTCGTTTTCGGACAGCTGGGTTCGGCACGCGAAACTCTTCGTGGACCAAGCTATTGATCAGTTATGTCTGAATGGAAATAGTTTTGTCGTCGAGGTGGCGAGCAACGACGGCTATCTGCTGCAGCACGCGGTCGCCGCCGGCATCCCCTGCCTGGGCATCGAGCCGTCGGTGAACGTCGGGGCGGCCGCGCGGGAGAAGGGCGTGCCGACCCGCACCGCCTTCCTGGACGAGTCGCTGGCCGCCGCGGTGCGCGCCGAGCACGGTCCGGCAAACCTGGTGGTGGCCAACAATGTCTACGCGCACATCCCCGATCTGCTGGGCTTCACCCGTTCGCTGCGCGGCCTGCTCGCCGACGACGGGTGGCTGTCCATCGAGGTGCACCACGCACTGAACCTGGTGACGCTGGGCCAGTTCGACACCATCTATCACGAACACTTCCAGTACTACACGGTGCTTTCGGCCCAACGTGCCCTGGCCACAGCGGGTCTCACCGTGGTGGACGTGGAACTGCTGGAGACGCACGGTGGTTCGCTGCGGCTGTGGGCGCGCCCCGACGCCGTCGCCGAGCCCTCGCCGCGGGTGGCCGAGGCACTGCGCCTGGAGCAGGAGGCCGGGCTGCACGAGGTGGCCGGATACCTGGAGCTGCGCCCGCGTGCCGAGCTGGTGCGCCAGGAGCTGCTGCGATTCCTGTTGGACGCCAAGGCATCCGGGCGACGCGTGGTCGGCTACGGTGCGCCCGGCAAGGGCAATACGTTGCTCAACTACTGCGGCATCCGGCCCGATCTGCTCGAGTACACCGTGGACCGCAATCCCTACAAGCACGGCCGGTTCACACCCGGCACCCGGATCCCGATTCACGAACCGGAGCGGATCGACGCCGACCGCCCGGACGTGGTGCTCGTCCTTCCCTGGAATCTGGAGAAGGAGATCACCGCCCAGCTGCGCCCGGTCATCGCCCGCGGCGGCGATCTGGTGTACCCGCTCCCCCATCTCCACCATGCGACGCCCGACGATGCCGCCGCACTCATTTCCGAAGGAAGGCAAGGCCAGTGAAGGTCGTTCTGTTCTGCGGCGGCTACGGCATGCGGATGCGCAACGGCAGCGAGGATGTCGTTCCCAAGCCCATGCAGATGGTCGGTCCGCGCCCGCTGATCTGGCACGTCATGCGCTACTACGCGCATTTCGGGCACAAGGACTTCGTGCTGTGCCTGGGTTACGGGGCCGCGCACATCAAGAACTTCTTCCTCACCTATCAGGAGTCGGTGTCCAACGACTTCGTGATCCGCGGCGGCAAGGTCGAGCTGCTGCAGTCCGATATCAGCGACTGGACCATCACCTTCGTCGACACCGGGGTGGAGTCGCCCATCGGTGAGCGGCTGCGCCGGGTTCGCTCGCATCTCGAGGGCGAGCGGTACTTCCTGGCCAACTACGCCGACGTGCTGACCGACGCGCCGCTGGATCAGGTGATCTCGCAGTTCCAGGCGTCGGGGGCCGCGGCCTCGATGATGATCGTGCCGCCGCAGTCCTCGTTCCACTGCGTGGATGTGAACTCCGCGGGCGAGGTCAAGAACATCACCCCGGTCTCGCAGCTGCCCATCTGGGAGAACGGCGGCTACTTCGTGCTGACCCAGGAGATCTTCGACCATCTGCCGCCCGGCGGCGATCTGGTGGAGGACGCCTGCGGCGCGCTGGCCGGGCAGGGGCGGCTGTTCGGCTATCAGCACCACGGGTTCTGGAAGCCGGCCGACACCTTCAAGGAGCGCGCCGAATTGGATGCCGGGTATATGACCGGCGACCGCCCGTGGATGGTGTGGGAGCGTCCCGCGGCGGAGGGTGTGGGCGGCGCATGATCCGACTCGACACCGGCGCGGTCACCGAGATCGCACTGCTGGCGGCCCATTGCGACGATCTCGCCATCGGGCTGGGCGGCACGCTGCTCACGCTGGCCGAAACCGTTCCGGGACTGCGGGTCCGGGCGCTGATCCTCACCGGCGCGGGCACCGAACGGGCTCGCGAGGAGGAGCGCGCGCTCGAAGCCTTCTGTCCCGGCGCGGATCTGGAGTTGCGGATTCTCGATGTACCGGACGGGTACGCGCCCGCCCACTGGGAGCGAGCCAAGGACGCGGTCGCCGGTTTGCGCCGGGGCAGCTCCGCCCAGCTGGTGTTCGCGCCGCAGCGCGGGGACGCGCATCAGGATCATCGGCTGCTGGCGGAGTTGGCGCCCACCATATTTCGCGATCACCTGATCCTCGGCTACGAGATTCTCAAGTGGGAGAGCGATACCCCGCAGCCGACGGTGTTCCATCCGCTGCCCGAGGGCTGCGCGGAGCGCAAGGCCGAACTGCTGATGAAACACTATCCCTCGCAACGTGATCACGACTGGTTCGACGAGCAGTCGTTCCTGGGCCTGTCCCGGCTGCGCGGGGTGCAGTGCCGCGCCCGGCACGCCGAGGCGTTCCTGCTGGACAAGGCCACCATTACCTTCGGAGGTGCATAAGTCATGCGCGTGCTGGTCACGGGGCATCAGGGGTATCTGGGCACCGTCATGGTGCCGCTGCTACAGGCGGCCGGTCACGACGTGACCGGCCTGGACAGCGGGTATTTCGCGGAATGCGTACTGGGCGAGGCCCCGCCCGCGCCGCCCACGCTGAGCGTGGACCTGCGCGATGTGACGGTCGAGCAGCTCGCCGGGTTCGACGCGGTGGTGCATCTGGCGGCGCTGTCGAACGATCCGCTGGGCGCGCTGGCGCCGCAGATCACCTACGACATCAACCACCATGCCTCGGTGCGGCTGGCGCTGCTCGCGAAAGAGGCGGGGGTGCAACGGTTCCTGTACGCCTCCACGTGTTCGGTGTACGGGGCGGCGGGGGACGGGCTGGTGACCGAGGACGCGCCGCTGCGTCCGCTCACCCCCTACGCCGAGTCGAAGGTACGGGTCGAGGACGATGTGGCCGCCATCGCCGACTCCGGCTTCTCCCCGGTATTCCTGCGCAATGCAACCGCTTTCGGCTTCTCGCCGCGGCTGCGCGCCGATATCGTGCTCAACAATCTGGTCGGGTACGCGGTGCTCACCGGTGAGGTGAAGGTGCTCTCCGACGGCACGCCGTGGCGGCCGCTGGTGCACGCGCAGGACATCGCCGCCGCCTTCGCCACCTGCCTGGAGGCGCCGCGCGAGGCCATCCACTGCCGCGCCTACAACGTCGGCACCGAGGCCAACAACCTCACCGTGGCGCAGATCGCGCAGGCGGTGGTCGACGTGGTGCCGGAATCCACGTTGGTCATCACCGGCGAGAGCGGCGCGGACCCGCGCTCCTACCGGGTCGACTTCGGGTATGCCCGCAAGGAATTGGGCTTCGAGGCGAAGTGGAGCATTCCCGACGGCGCGGCCGAGCTGTATCGGGAGTACACCGCGCGCGGGCTCACCTCCGAGGCCTTCTTCCAGCGCTTCACACGCCTGGCGCATCTGAAGTCGCTGAAGGAGGCCGGGGTGCTCGACGACGAATTGCGCCGGATCAGGACCGGGGTGTGAGGTGAAGGGCGGCGAGCAGCTCGCGCCACGAGCCCGCGCCCGCGTCCCGCGCCGACACCAGGGTCACCGGTTGGGGCCAGGCGATGGCCAGCTCCGGGTCGTCGTAGGCGACGCCCAGGTCCTCGGCCGGGTCGTGCGGGCGGTCGATGCGATAGCAGACGTCGGCCACCTCGGTCAGCGCCTGGAAGCCGTGCAGGAAGCCCGGCGGGACGTAGAGGTGGCGGAAGTCGGTGTCGTCCAGCAGGAACGCCTGCTGGCGGCCGAAGGTCGGCGAATCGGGGCGAATATCGACGAGGACGTCGTGGACCGCGCCGTGCGCGCAGCGCACCAGCTTGGCCTCGCCGCGCCCGGAGCGGCCGTGCATGCCGCGCACCACGCCCGCGTGCGAGCGCGACTGGGAGTCCTGCACGAAGCTCGCGGACAGGCCGGGGACGCCCAGGTGGGCGTCGAACTCCTCGGCGTCGAAGGTCCTGGTGAACAGGCCGCGGTCGTCACGGAACGGCTGCGGGGTCAGCAGCAGGACGTCGGCGAGGTCGGTCGATTCGATGCGCACCGGGTCATCGTGCCATGAGCGGGGAGCCATTGTACGGGTGTCGAGGGTGCGGGCTGGGGCCGCTGGCGCGGGTGCTGGATCTCGGGAAAATGCCTGCGGCGGACGACTTTCCGAGCCTCGAATCGGCCGGCGGGGCGGAAGATTCGGCGCATCCGCTCGCCATGGATCTGTGCGCGATGTGCGGGCTGGCGCAGCTGGCCGAGGACGATACGGTCACCGCGGAACCGCGCGGCGTGGAGCCGCGGGCGCTGCGGGAGCAGGCCGCCGACGCGGTGTCGCGGGTGGCGGCGGGCGGCTGGCTGCCCGGCGGCGGCACCGTGCGCGAGTTCGGGAGCCCGCACGGCGGCACCTGGCTGCCGCTGCTGACCGAGCGCGGCTACACCGTGACCGATCGGCCCGCCGATGTGGTGATCGACTGCTTCGGCATCATGCACGAACCGCACCAGCGGGTGGCCTTCGCGCAGCGGGCGGCGGCCACGGCCCCGGGCGGGGTGCTGTTACTCCAGTTCCACTCGCTGCATGCCATCGTGCGACAGGGACAGTGGAATGCCTTGCGGCACGGACATTTCGCGTACTACTCGCTGGCCGCGCTGCAGGAGCTGCTGCGGTCGGCGGGCCTGGTCGCGGTGACGGCCTGGGAGTTCCCGCTCTACGGCGGCACGATCCTGGTGGCGGCGGTGCACGCCCCCGCCGAGGCCGATGCCTCCCTGGCCCGCATTCGCGCGACGGAGGCGTCCGTCGCGGATCCCGCGGTGGTGCGTGGGCTCCAGCAGGCCGCCGACCGGCAGGCGCGGGCGCTGCGCCGCTGGTTGGAGGATCAAAACGCTTCCGGCCGCAGGGTTTACGCCTACGGCGCGGCTTCGAGGGCGGTGGCCCTGCTGCATCTGGCGGGCGCGCATCGCGGGCTGCTGGCGGGGGTGGCCGACGCCTCGCCCGGCAAACAGGGCCGCCGCATGCCCGGTACCGATATCCCGATCCTGTCTCCGGCCGAACTCGTTGCCGCGCAGCCGGATCTGGTGTTCCTGACCTTGCCCGACCTACTACCGGAAGTGTCGTCCCGGTGGCCCGAACTCAGCGGAAAGTGGGTGACCGAAGTGCCTGAACGACTATGAAAGTCAGCGACCTTAGCCCGGCACCCGCATGACTTCGCCGGGTCCGCAACTCGTCGGCCTGTGATACCGATCATTCGATTGCGGTCACACGCAGGACAATTGAGTGGGATAGTCTCAGCGTGGGGTCGATCATCGACCGAGGGGGACGGGGGACGTATGCCCACGTTCCAGTAGTACTGGGGAATCATCAAGCACGCGTAGGCATTACGCAGCAATACCTGATGAGGGAATGGGATTCATCATGCGCAACAACAAGACTGCGCTTTCGCGCACCGCCATTATCGCGGCTGCGGGCGCCATCGGACTCGTAATGAGCGCCGGCACCGGCGCCGCCGCGGTGGACGCCACCAATACGATCGTGGACCAGAAGGGTCGCGCGGTCGAGGCCATCTCGGCCGACACCCGCATCGACTGGGTGCCCCCGCTGGACGGGAACCCGCTGACCCGCGAGTGGTTCCACAGCGGCAAGGCCTGCTTCAAGGTGGACGTTCCCGCGGGGGATTCGTGGAACGGCCACATCACCATGGGTTACCAGGTCGGCTACCCGGCCACGCTCTCCGGCAAGATCTCCTTCCAGTACCAGACGCCCGGGCTGGAACTGGAGATCGGCAATGACCCGAAGGTCGACCTCTTCAATCTGATTCCTACCCTGGGCATCCAGCTCGATGTCGGCTTCGGGCCCGGCATCCAGTCCGTGGACACCGCTGGCGGCGATGTCTCCGGCAACGAGGGCTGCATCACCATGTCCGGGTTCCACGGCACCGTCACCGGCGTCCTGGGCACCACCACCATCCGGCCGTTCGTGCGCCTGGTGAGCGGGAGCGGCGACGTGGTCGTCGCGTACGGTCCGCTGTCGCAGAACTGATCCACCGGGCCCGGGCGGTCGCCGCGCCTCAGCGACCGCCCGGGCCCGCCGCTGTCTACCGCCGGACCCGTGCGGCGGCGGCGCGGGCCAGCCGCCAGTCGCCGCCCAGCACGGCGGCCCGGCCGACGTATTGCGGGTATTCCGAACCGAGACGGTGATGGAAACGCAGCATCTCGGTCAGGGCCGTCACCGTGGAGGCCGCGGGATCGGCCGTGGAATCGCTTCGGGCAACCAGGATTTCGGGCAGCCCGTGGAAATCGCCGAAGGCGGTGACGCGGGCGAAGAGGTCGGCGTCCATCGGGAAGCCCGGTTGGCCGCCGCGGAAGCCGCCGACGCGGTCGAAGTCCTGGCGGCGGAAGACGGCGGTGGTGATCGGGCCGAATTGTTCGGGGCCCCGGTGCACGAGGGTGCGCATGAGGGCGCGGGCGTCGCGACGGCCCAGCAGGCCGGGCAGGCCGAGGTCGGTGGCCACGACCGTGCCGTGCTCGTCGATCAGCTGAAATCTGGACGCGCACAGGGCGATTCCATTGTCGCCCATGACCGCCAGCTGCTTGTCGAGCGCATCCGGGAGCAGGGTGTCGCCCGGCCGGACCAGCTTCACGAAGCGGCCCGAGCTCAGCGAGACGGCCTTGTTCCAGTTCTCGCCGAGGGGCAGGGCCTCGGCATTGCGGTGCACGCGCAGCCGCGTGTCCTCGAAGGATCGCGCGACGGCCACCACGGTGTCGTCGGCGGCATCGGCCGGACCGTTGCGGCCGGGTGAATTGTCCAGCACGATCACCTCGACGTCGGTGTCCTGGACGAGGATCGAGCGCAGTGTCGCGGCCAGGGTGCGCCCGTCGTCGACGGGGACGCACACCGAGAGGTTCTTCATCGAGCCCCCTGAGCTGGTTGGACGGTTCGGGTGGGCAGGCCATCACCTCCCGCCACGAGTCCGTACACTCGATCCAGACCCGCGCGACCGGCGTCGATCTGCTCAACTGCCCTCTGCTGCAGAGTATCCCGCACTTCCGGCGCGGACTCCCACAACCGGCGAATCGCACGCGTCAATTCCGTGTCGAGATCGTCCGCGTCCAGGTGCACGATCCGCAGCCCGGACTCAGCGGTGGCGTCGGCAGTGTCGGCGTCGAACATATCGGCCAACCCATAGAATTTGTCGTCGTAGTACTGCGAGGCCGTTACAGCCACCGCCGGAATGCCCTGCGACAGCGCGAAAACGGCCAGATGGTAGGCACTGGTCACCACCACCCGGCAGCGCGAGACCTGACGGACCACGTCCTGGGCGGTACCGGTGCGGGCAATGGGCTCGCGGGCCCGGGGCGCTCCATGCAGCAGGGGCAGGGTGTGGCGGCGGTCGCCGCCCATGCCCTCGGCGACGATCAGCGGAGCCAGGGCGGTATCGAGGGCGGCGGCCTCTCGACGCAGCACCTCGCCCAGGGTTTCGCGGGCCGCGTCGCTCACCTGGGATCGGCTCGAAATGCGGAGGGAGACACCGAGATCCGCGCCGATACCGGGCCGCCGCGAGCGGTAGGCGAACTCGATGGCGTCGTCGCCGGTGAGCAGCACCCGCTCGGGGTCGACACCGAGTTCGTCCAACAGCGCCGGTCCGCGGCGGCGCTCCCGCACGGCGATGAGGTCGACGCCGGGCAGCACCTCGGCGGCGCGGCGCACCAGCTCGCCGTCCTGCAGCGGACCGATGCCCTGGCCGATCATGGCGGTCGGAATGCCTTGGTGCTGTGCGGCTTCCAGCAGATTGAGGGCGCGGTGTGCCTGGTGGCGGTCGGAGTCGGTGAGGTAGCCGCCACCTAGGGCGATCACGAGATCCGACTCCGCGAGCGCGGCGGGTATCGGCGCGAGACTCGGCGGGCTGGCGGCATCGGAGCCGATGCCGGTGTACTGCTTGACTTCTTGTCGCGCCCGATCGGCGAGGCCGCGCAGGTAGTGCTTGGGACCTTCGGTGGCGGCCCGCCATTGCAGGGCGGCGGGACCGAGCAGGCGGATCCCGGCCTGTTCGTCCAACAGCCCGGCGAGACCGCTTCTGCCCCATTGGCCGCCGGTATTCGCGACCACGGGTTCGGCACCCGGCAGCAGGCCGCGCAGGATGCCGGGCTCCTCGGTGAGCACACCGATTCGGGCCTTGGGCCATCGCTGCCGCAGATGTTCGACGGCCATGGCCAGCATGGCGATATCCCCCCGATTGCGCAGCGCGTACTCACCGTTCTCGATGAGCACCCGCACTGTCCCGGCACCGTCCCCCGCGCCGAAATTCCCCACGCTCGATTCCTTCCGACACGGCCCGAGCAAGCTGCCGCGAATCTATCGCACGACCGTTATCCGCGCCAGGCTGGCGATGGCTCGGCCGTGCGAAAGCAGTGTACTCACAAGATCATTCGGGAGTGCGGGTCAGCTCGGGAGACCTGACATGACGAGCTTGCTGCACAGCCACCGGCCGTCCACGTAGTCCATGGCCATCGGCACCGTCTGGGTGCGCTGATTGGTGTCCTTGCCGTTCACGGTGTCCACCAGATCGAAGGTCCCGCTCAGCTCGTAATGCTTGTCGCCGCCCTCGGTAATGGTGCACTTGCCGCCGGTGGATCGGGTGTGGGTACCGGCTTCCACCATCAGCCGCAGGACGGGCAGCAAGGTTTGGAGCGTGCTCTTCCAGCTTCCGGTCGCCCCGGCCTCCACCTTGGCCTGCCAGGCGTCGCCGTTGCTGTAGTCGTAGGTCTCCATCAGCTGCCCGTAATCGCAGGCGGCCTTGATGGCGGCGTCCTTGGATGGCTCGTCCGTGGCGGTCGGCGGCTGCGCGATCGAGTTGCCGGTCTTACCGGACCCGAAGTGGATTGCGCCGGTGCCGAATCCGGCACCGAGACCACCGGCTACGCCGAGCACCACGACGAAGGCCGCGATCAGCCGTTTGCGGCCGCGGTGGGTCGGTGGATTCTGCTGCGCGAGCTCGGTGGGCGCAGCGTCGACCGGGCGCGGGCCGGGGCCCGTCGTGTCGGGATACCGCTGCGGTGGCGATAGGAGGTGATTCGGCTGGGAATTCAGCTGCGTCGGCGGGACGGCGAAGGCCGACCGGTGCGGGTTGGTCTGGGTGGGCACCATCCCGGACTGGGTGGGCATGCTTGGTTTGGTCGTAGCCCCGGTGAATCGGCTCGGATCGAGGCCCGCGTGCGGGTGTGGCGCAGGAACATTCAGCGGTCCGCTGATCGGCTGGGCCGGGCCGCTCTGGTGGTACCACGGCCCGATCGACCCCGACCCGGCCGCGAGCGCCTGCGCGGCGGCGGCCGCCAGCTCGCCACAGCTGCCGTAGCGCTGGTCCCGATTCTTGGCCAGGGCGCGTTCGATGACGTGATCGAAAGCCGCGGGCACTCCGGGATTCACCTGGCTCGGACGCGGAATCGAAGCGCCCAGGTGTGCGGCGACCAATTGCGCGGTCGACTCCCCCGGGTACGGCAATTCGCCCGTGAGCATGTGGAACAGGGTGCAGCCCAGGGCGTAGACGTCCGCGCGGTGGTCGGTGTCGGTGCGCAGCTCGAACTGTTCGGGTGCGGCGTACTGGAAACTCGCGTACATCTCGCCGGTGCGGGTCAGCGCACTGGTGTGATCAATCGCCTTCGCGATTCCGAAGTCGGCCAGATAAACCCGCTGGTCCGGACCCCAGGCCAGGAGGATGTTCGCCGGTTTCACATCCCGGTGCAGCACACCGGCCCGATGCGCGAAATCCAAGGCCCGCGCGGTCTCCCCGATGATCCGCACCGCGTGATCGGGCCGCACCGGCCCGTCCCGCAGCACCGCCGACACATCGGTGCCCTCGACGTACTGCATGGCCATCCACAGCCGATGCTCGTCATTGCCCCGCGCGTAGACGGCCACGATATTCGGATGCGACAGCCGCGCAGCCGTATCCGCCTCCCGCAGAAACCGCGCCCGCACCTCCGGATCATCGGCCTTGCCCGCGGCCAGCAGCTTCAGCGCGACGGGCCGCGGCAGATCCTTGTCCCGAGCGAGGTACACCTCCCCCATCCCGCCCACGCCGAGCAGCCGCTCCACGGTGTAGCCCGCGAATACCTGCCCCTGCGCGAGTGTCCTCCCCACAGCCTGCCTACCTCCGACCACGTCATGCTCGCCGCTCACCGTATCCCAGATCCGGCAACGCGGCTCCGGCGTTAATCGCGGACCACCGCGAGGAGGTGGAGGCCGCTACCGAGCGACAGCCGGAAGGGTACTACCTATCGACTATCCTCAATTGTTTATCTGCATTACCGAGAGTGGATAATGCGGGCGCACTGACCAATACGCCGAGGAGTGCCGTGGACGCCATCGGCCCGGCATCGGCGAAATGGGTTGACATATTATTGATTCAGGCAAATGCGAATTAGTGAAAACCCTTATATCACTTGGTAATTCGGTTCGAAAGGATGATCGAGAAGCGTAGAATGGAGGCATGACCAGCGGTGGAGGTGTTTCCGGCAGCACGATCGCAGACGCGATCGCGATGCTCGCTGCCGTCACCGACATCCTGCTCACCGATTCTTTGGGCGGATTCTCCGATGCCGAATTCGTGGTTCAGATGCAGGAATTCGAGGCCGCCAAGCGTCGCCTGGCCGCGGTCGATCACCGCTTCGTCGGCGAAGTGCGTCAGCGCAATCTGCCGGAGAAGGCGGGCTGGAAGAATCACACCGGCAAGTACCTGCAGCAGGTGCTGCGCCTCGGCCACGCCGAAGCCGGTGCGCGCGTGAATGCCGCCGAGCAGCTCGGG
>NZ_BAAFGR010000059.1:0-42365 GCF_041154655.1 Nocardia sp. JMUB6875 | reverse complement strand
CCACCTCCACTACGTCGACGACCTGACCACCTGGAAACCCCTCCTCGACGCCAACGGCGTCGACCGCGTCTCCACCGCCAGAAAGGGCGCCCTCCTCCTCCGCGCCCGAGACCCCAACGCCGCCAAGGCCCTCTGGTCCGGCATCAACCGCATCATCAGCGGCTCCGCCGAAGGCCCGCCCGACCTCCCCGAAGTGGCCTGCGTCGAGAACCCCAGACCCAAGTCCACCCCGGCCTGGGACGCCTACGACGCCTGGAACGCCTCCGACAAATACCTCTGCACCCTGCACTACGACCGCTACGTAGCCCGGGTGGCGAGCAACCAGCTCATCGACGCCCAGCAGAAGGCGGCGGCACAGTACGCACTGCTGGCCAACAGCCAGTACCTCTGATCCGCGGCTCACGCGAACCGCCTCCCTTTCGTCATCAGCGCCGCCCGGCCACGCGGGCTGATCCGCCACCGACCGCGCGGTTGACTCGGCAGGATCAGTCCCCGAAATTCGAGCTGGGCGAGCGCATTTCGAGTCCGCCAACTCGTCAGACTCGACAACTGCCTGATCTGCGCAGCGGTCAGCCTGTTGTCAGGATGCAGCGCCGCCAGCACGGCGACCTCGGCAGGATTCATGACCCACTCACCTCCCGACTCGCGATCGGTGTCTCCCGGCCGCGTGCCCCGGCGGATGCGGGACCTCCAGAAACCCACCCCCAACGAGCGGAAGCCGAAGGGATCCAGCCCTTCCCGAGTGACTGTCCGCATAGAACCCCCACACGGCCCAACAGATGACTGCGGCGCAGAGGCCGAAAATAGACAGCAGCGCCCATGTATCCCAATGCATTACGACATCCCCTTCGAATGCGTATAGCTGATCTTGGTCTGTTTTCCGGCGGCTGCGCGCTTTCGCCAACACCAAGTAGACACCTAGAAGGGCTGAGAAATTGAGTACACGGTGAACTGTCCACGAACTAGACTGAGGTGTCCACGGTGAGCGGTATCGGCCATGGACACAGCGATTTTGGACAAAGTCATCGTGAACACTTATCCAGATAGCGAGACTAACAAAATGGCCGGATTGGCTGCTTCTCGCGTTGCATTCGGTACATACATTCGCGAACTGCGTACCCGGAGTGGCAAGAAGCCACTGGCGGCCGGGGTGGAAATCGACAAGTCGCGACAGACCGTCGTGCGGATGGAGAACGGGTACCCGACGAACGCGAGCACGAACGACATCGAGCGACTGCTCGGCTTCTACGGAGCATCAGCCGAGGACAGGCAGGAGGCGCTGCGGCTGTGGCAGGACATGCGAGCCGAGGAGAAAATCGCTCAGCAGCAAGGTGATTCACGGGGCTACTGGCAGCCCTATGCCGATCAGGTCGCCGCCCACCTGCCGCGCTATCTGCGGCTGGAGGCAGCCGCCAACCGGGTGACCACCTACCAGTCGGTCCTGGTGCACGGGCTCTTGCAAACCCCGGACTACCGCCGCGCCATCGCCCGCATCGAAGAGCCCGACCTGTCGATAGTCGACACCGAACGGCGGGTCGAACTCGCGGTTCGCCGCCAAGAAAGACTCAACGACCCCAACTTTCGCCTCGAGCTGCTCATATCCGAGTCGGTGCTCCGCCACCAACCGGGCGGTCCGGCGGTCATGGCCGGGCAGTTGAGACGGCTGGCCGAAGCCAGTGAGCACGACAACATCAGCATCAGACTCATCACCTTCGACGCGGGCTCTCATCGCGGCCTGACGGTCCAGCCGTTCACCCTCATACAGTTCCCGCCCCTGAGCCGCGACGTCACCGACGCCCCGGTGGTCTACCTCGAAAGCGGATCGGCCGGCGTCTATCACTCCAAGCCCGAACTGGTCGGTGAATATCAAGAGGTGATCTCCAGCGTCAGAGCGGTAGCGTTGAGCGAAAGCGACACGCTCGACGTCATTTTGAAGATCGCGAAGGAGTACGAGGCGTGAAAAGTCAGCCGCGTGCCTGGTTCAAGTCGACTCGATCCAAGGCCTCCGAAACTTGTGTCGAGGTCTGCTTCGACTCCGACCGGGTCGGCGTACGCGACTCGAAGAACGTGGGTGGCCCCGAGCTCTTCTTCGAAGGGTCTCAGTGGGATACCTTCCTGCACAGCCGCATCTGGCAGCACTGACATCACCCCCAGACCGCGTCGTCGATCTACTGTTCTGCGCTGGCGGCGACGCGGCACATCCTTGATCAGCCAAGACTTGTGAGAAGTCCCCCACTGGTCTGCCACGCTGCACCCACACCCCCGACCGCCCAGTACACTCTGCACACCAGAACCAAGGTCACTTGCAAATCCGGTACGGGGGGTTGTTCGACATGCGTCATGACTTAGGTCGACTACGGTCGGCCCGCATCGGAGTGCGCGCGGCAGCGGCGACAGCGCTGGCGATTTCGGTGCTGGTGAGCGCCGGGTGCGGGTCGGAATCGCATGCGGCTGAGAAGCAATCAGCCGACCTCGACAAGCTTGACACTGGTAATTACGCGACCAAGCCCCAGGACCAGAGCATCTCGGACCCGGCGAAACGCGGACGGGTCCTCGAGGGACTGCGACTCGGAAACGTTCTGCCCATCGCCTCGGAGATCGATCCGACGCTCACCCACAATGGGTCGGCCAAAAACCTCTTCACCGAAGCGAACTCGTTCGGCGACCTCATCAAGGTCGACCACTTCTCCGATGACGCGCGCGGGTTCATTGTGGGCTTCGCGACCAGCGGACGCCCTTCGGAAGATGTCAACCTCGGATACACGCTGACGGACGCCGTCATGATCTTCGACAGCGACGCCGATGCCACGGCCGCCGCGGATGCTTTGTCCCGTAGCGGACTCGCGCTGAAGGATGGCACAGCGGTCGATCCTCTGCAGTCGACCCAGCATCCCGCCGCCCGGGTTATCTGGGCTCCGACTGAACAACGGCTTGCTTCGTGGTATCCAACCGGGAAGTTCGTCATCTTCACCATGATCGATCAGGTCGAGAACAAGTCCGTCGAAGAGGCGTTCGGTGTTGCGCCCGAGCCGGCCCCGTTGGCGTTGGCAGACAAAGCCATCGATGTCACTACCGATCGTCTGAAGAACTTCCAGCCGACCGCACCCGACCAGCTCAGCAGCCTGCCCAACGACTCCAATGGCATGCTTCGGCTCACCTTGCCGCGTCCGGCGGGTGATCCGACCGCGAATGCGTTGACCGGGGTTCTCGACCAACACGGCGCACTCCACACCGTCGCGGACACGGCGAAGTACCAGGCGCTCTTCGAGAAGACAGGTGTCGAGGCCTTTAGCTACGGCGCGGGCATCCTGGTGAAGACGAGGGATGCGGCATCGGCGCAAACGTTTCTCGACACCGCTTTCGCCTCTCGGTTCAAGCATCGAATCGACCCACCTGCAGGCCTACCGGCCGCCCAGTGCCTGAAGTACCACGGCCCCAACGATTATGTAGCCCCCTTCACCTGCAATGTTGCTTATGGACAGTACGTCGCGACAGTGTGGTCACAGCAACAGCAGGATGCGTATCAACGGATATCCGCGCAATACGCAATTCTGGCCAACAACAAGTAGGGGGGAAAATGAAGAATCTGGGTACTCATCAGGCCACTGGCAGAACCTCTTTCGGTGCGCTCACCGTCCTTCTGGTTGCGACCCTGCTCGCCGGATGTGGCAGTGAGGTAGCTGGAACGCCTGCTGCGCAAGAGATCGATGTGCGGAAGCTCGCAGTCGGCAACTATCCAACCGATCCGCTGGATGTCCGTTTTACCTACCAGCACAATGCAAACGACGGCCGATCTATCGCAATGGCTCGGTTGGCAGACAATGTCGTAATCGGACCGGACGTCGACTCGAAGTTCAGCCACAGTGCCCTGGAACAGACGATCTACCCATTGACCCTGCCCCAGGGGGACCTGTCCCGCGTGTTGGCCGGAGCTGTCCGACCTGTGTTGGAAAGCAACGGCATGATGTTCGGTTTCTCGGCCGCCGCGAGCACCCGCGAACTACCGAAGTCACACGAGCGCGATCAGTCGAACAATTTCAACCCATTTGGCGGTGCTCTCGGCGATCCGGACGCCACTGCCTTCAACGTAACTGTGTTGCAATTTCCCGATCAGCAACGCGCACAGACGGCTGCCGATCAAATGGAGTCGGCCGATTTTTCAGTCGCGGCAGATCAGAACGTTCATGTCACACTGACCAAGCAGCCAGACGCGAAGGCTCATTGGCGGCCCGGGGTTCCGTCGATGGCAGCCACCTTGGCACACGGACAATACGTCGTGAATGTCTACGTCGCACAGCCTAAACCAGATATGGACGAGCTGCGCGCATTCGCTGAGCAGGTCTTCGCGGCGCAATTGCCGCTGCTCGACCAAGCCCCAGGGTTGTCGCCACACGAAATCTTCCGTCTGGACTACGATCCCGACGCCATGCTGCGCAGGACTCTGCACCCGACCGTTGCTTTTGAGGCCAACCCCGTCTACGAGGCGGTCCACACGGCACGAGGTCATCTCCACTACCTAAAGGATCAGAAGACCTGGAAACGAATGCTGGACGATAGCGGTGTCGATCGCATTTCCAACGCGAGTCGCGGTGGCCTATTGTTCCGAGCCCGCGATGCCGAGGCTGCCGCCAAGTTGTGGTCCGGAATCAAAGCCACCACAAACGGATCCGTTGAGGGTCCCGCTGACGTACCCGATGTTTCGTGCACCCTCAGCAAGGAGGACATCGGCGACGCATGGTGGGCATATCGAGGCTCAGGATCCCCCGCCTACATCTGCACCCTGCACTACGACCGTTACGTCGCTCGTGTGGCATCCATGCAACTGGGCGACGCTCAGCAGATGGCCGCTGCGCAATACACCCTGCTGGCCAATAGTCAGTACCTGTAAGGAATCAGGATGAATATCGGACCGGGCACCATTATCCGCGGCTACCGCATCGAGCGCATCCTCGGGGCTGGCGGCATGGGCACCGTGTATCTGGCCAAGCATCCGGAGTTGCCACGCTGGGACGCGCTGAAAGTGCTGAGCCCGCAGTTCAGCCGGGATGCCGAGTACCGGGCGCGATTCGAGAGAGAAGCGAATCTCGCTGCTGCTCTGGACCATCCGAACATCGTCTCGATCTACAACCGTGGCGAGGACAACGGTCAACTCTGGATTGCGATGCAGTATGTGAACGGCATCGATGCGGCTGCGGCTGCCGAACGGGAGCCGCAGTCGATCACTCCATGGCGTGCACTGCACATCGTCACCGAGGTGGGCAGGGGTCTCGACCACGCGCATCGCAGAGGACTGCTGCACAGAGACGTCAAGCCTGCGAACTTCCTACTGTCCATGGGAGACAACGGCGAAGAGCGAGTTCTCCTCACCGACTTCGGCGTCGCGAAGTCGACCGAGGACACCAACGAACTGACACAGGCCGGTGGGTTCGTCGCGACCATCGCCTACGCTTCACCCGAGCAACTGAGCGGACAGCGGCTCGACCATCGCGCCGACATCTACAGCCTCGCGTGCTCATTCGTCCGCCTGCTGACAGGCCAGAACCCCTATCCGGGAACACAACCGGCGGTGGTGATGATGGGTCACCTCAACGAGCCGCCGCCACGAGTCACCGCGATTGACCCCACACTTCCCGCGGCACTGGACGAAGTGATCGCCGTGGCAATGGCAAAGAACCCGACGGACCGGTTCGATACCTGCCACGAATTCACAACCGCCTTGAAATCCGCCTTGGAGTACGGCGTTTCAGGCCTATCGATGAACACCGTGCCGCACAACCGACCCCCTGCGGTCTCAGCGCCGTCGCCCGCAGCACCCGACACGACTGCGAAACCTAAGGCACGCAAGCGCACGTTGCTCGTCGGCGGTGTGGCGGCAACGGTGATCGCCCTGGCCGCCGGGGTCGGTGTCTGGGTGACACAGCACGGATCATCGGCCTCTGCAACCCAGGGCGCGCTTGCCGACGCTCGCGCGCAGAATCCCACCTTCAAAGGCAAAACCATTGCGGTGGTGGATATCTCCGGCAAGAGCGGCCACACCGCCGACATGGATATTCAGTTGAAGCCGGGACCTCAATCGAAGTTCCTCGAGGACCTCGGCTTCACCTACAACGCCAACTGCCTTCGCAAGGGCGACGAGCCGAATCCGCGTCCGATCGCACCGGGATACCAAACGCAATACGACGCGCTTTCACCCATCGCTGCAGGTTATCTACTCGCGGTCCGCAGCGACACTGATGCGGGCGGCGGCGGCCTGGTCAACCTTCCGTCATCCGTTTCGGGGTCCAAGGCTTCTGTAATCGTTCTCGACGACCCCGATGCCGTCGCAGCCATCCGTCAGTGGTCGGACAACTCAGAGCAGATCCTGCTCGACAAGCTGGTGCCGGTCCTTCGCAAGAGCGTCCGTTAGATCCAGGTCGATTACGGCCCACACGCCTTGTCGCAGCCCGGCGGCAAGGTATCCCAACTCATCTGGGCGTCCTCCGCGGACAAGGTAGGCCCGGCGACCAAGGTATTCAAGATCTGCGAGGGGGCCAGGCGGGGCTTGGACTCCAGCCCGAGAATCCCTGCGGTCTTGGCGTCCGGGATGCCGTACAGCACCCCGTTGTCAGCGAGATAGAAGAGGCTTCCGAGCTCGGGGCTACCCGGCTTGTTATCGGTGGCCTGGATGAACTCTCCGGTGGCGGGAGACACATAGACCCGGTCGACCCGATCACCGCGAGAACCGTCGGCCGTCGCCAACGTGACGGGTGCCTGAGAGTCGCTCAGCGGGTAACGCGTGCCCACCAGCAGCTGGACTTTGGCCCAGTCCGAGGGGGCTTCGGTCGCGTCCGCTTGGTCTCTGCCGAATCCGTTCTTCTTCGCCCACGTAATGCAGGCGACCGGGTTCTCCGAAGCGGAGATGACCTTCGGCGAGACGGTCGGGAAGTCGTCCACCGGCAGGCCGGGGGCGATCTTGTCGGTGCCGTGCTTCTGTGGGATGCCCGCGATCGCGTCCGGCGTCACCGGCACGAAAGCGTCGGCATTCTTCTGCGAGAAGGTGATGAACTGGGCGGTGAACATGGACACGCGCTGAATGGCGTTGTCCAACACCACATACAGATCTGACTTGCCCGAACCATCCAGTGCCGGCACCTGAATGATGCTGCCGATCTTCACATTGCTCAGCTTGCCCTGGGCGAATTCGCCCGCACGCGGGATCGTGGGAGCGACCAGCGGCGGGACGCTGACGGCCGCGCTGACCAGGTCGGACGAAATCGGTCGCGCGGTGGAGAGATCGAGCACCTGCGCGAGCGCGCCCTTGGTCACCTCGTCGTTCTGCGGGTTGATCTCGGCGCTCTTGCCGTCGTAGATCAGGTACGTGTGATCCTTGTTCTGGCTGTCCGTCTTCTTCGCCAGCACAGCGGTGCCGGATTCCGCCGCCTTGATGTGGTCATTGAGTTGCAAGCTTCCGGCGATGACGGTGGTCTCGGCCCCGGTCGAGGAGGCGGACCCACCGGATGCGGACAGCGGCACCTTGTCGCACAGGGTCCACTGAGATGAGCCGCCCTGTCCGCTGGCGGGCAAAGCGGCTGGTACACCGGGAATTCCACGGATCGGACCACGTGGGATCGTATTGAGCTTGCTGTCCTTCACCGATTTCGGCGACTCGGTGGTGTTGGAGAGCAGGCGCGCCGACGCGAGATTCAGCGTCGGGTACAGAGTCAGCTTGGTCTTGTCGTTCTTGTCCCGGACCACGGTATAGAGCGCGCCGCTGTCCTTGCCCATCACGATGTTGGCATCGCCGACGGAGCCCTGAGGACGAATGAAGGCCATAATCGCGGCGCCCGCTACCACCAGCACCGCGAGGACCGCTCCGACCATCAGGGAGCGGAACTGGGACCGCATCGGGTCGTGCAGCATGCGCACATCACGGCGCACCAGCGCGTGATCGAGTCGACGCAGCAGGAAGCGGTACCCATTGACCTGGGCACGGGTGGTCAATTGGGCTGGCACTAACCAAATCCTCCGTCGAACCGGAACCTACGGGCACAAAGATTACTGGGCTTCAGCCGACGACAGCGCACCCAACCTTCGTGGAAGGGTGCGCTGTCGCGAGTGGCGCGTCCTCGTCAGGCGAAGGACTGGCCGACCTTGGCGTCGGCCGCGAGAGCGTTCGAGAGGGCGTGCTCGACCGCGGCAGTCACAGCGTCCAGGGTCTGCAGGCACTTGTCGGCGTACGCGCTGTCCCAGTCGCGCTTCGCGGCGATGACAGCTTCCAGCGCGCCGTTCTCCGCGCCGCTGTTGGGATTAGACCAGGCGGTCTTCAGGCGCTCGACCGCTTGGCCGAGGTCGCTGGTGGTGTCGACGGCGGCAGTGCCGTCACCGGCAACAGCGACCAGGTCCCGGTGGTACTGGCGGAGGTGTTCCGCGAGGCGGGTCATTCCCTCTTTGTCGTAAAGCATGTCTTTATCCTTTGCAGATGTTGGAAAGTGAGAGTCCGGGCTAACCGCTGCTAGCCGAGGTTCGTGAGAGCGGCGTTGAACTTGTCCTGGTTCGTGATGTCCACGTTGGAGAACACGTCCGTACCCGAGCCGACCTTCTCCTGGAATTCATCCATGGCGTGGTTCAGCTTCTGAGCCTCGGCGTCCCAGGCCACCGCGGCGGAGTTGAACGCGCCGGCCGCCTCACCCTGGAAGCTACCCTTCGAGTTGTCGACTTCATCGGTGATCTTCTTCAGGATGTCCTTGATCGAAGCGACCACGTCCGCCATGTGGCTTTGCGCCGCCTTGGCAATTTCCGCATCATTTGCAACCATCGTCTGTACCTTGCCTTTTCTTCGGGATTGGATAGGCGATGCGTTGCGCACCACCGGTTTCGGGCAGATCAGCTGTATCGGGTCACGCGTGATCCACTACAGCCACCTCCCCCCGGGCAGCGAGTCGATCAGAGCCGAGATCGACTGCGCGATACGGTGATCACTGCCCGGTGTCAGCGTGGACCAGAGTTGCTGGTCCGGGGCGACCCCCGGTGCGGCCACGATGCGGCCCCGTGCGGTGTCGTAGACAGCGACGGCTCCGGGCGATCGGTCTGTGAGGCCGTCGGCGTAGGCGTAGGCCACGATTTCGGCGTAGGCGTGGGTGGAGGACAGGGCGAGACCGTAGGTGGTGGCGTCGGTGTCGGGGACGCCGAGGTGGTAGACGGTGCTCGCGTAGTCCTCGGAAGTCGTTGCGGTGTCGAGGCGTTCGGCCAGATCCGCGGATTCCGCGCTGAAGGCCGCGAGGTCGGCGGGCGGGCAGGGGCCGAGCGCGCCGAGCAGGGGGCGGGTCAGGGAGGCGGCGGAGCCGTCGGACCACAGGGGCTGGATGTCGAGGGTGTCGCCGCGGCGGATGGCCACCGCGTGGTCCTCGGCGCGGCGGGCCACGCAGACGCGGATGGGGCCGTCGGCGGTGTGGACCCGCATGGCCAGTTCGCGCTCGGGCTGGGCGAGGACGAAAAGCGCTGTGGCGGTGTCGGTGTCGACGTCACCGTGGGCGTCGACGATGCGGCGGGCGCGTAGGTCGGCGCGGGCCTGCTCCTGGGCCTGCTCCCATTCCTGGTACGACTCCTGCCGTGGGCCGATGGACAGCACCAGGGGTAGGGTCTGCACGCCGAGATGCCCGGCGAGCGCGATAACGCCGTCGTTCGTCAGGGTCGTCATGCACCAGCCCCTTGACGTTCGCCGGAATCGGCTGCTGCGGTGCCACTTTCGGAGCCGGTGCCGCCGGCGTTGAAGGCGATGTCGACCGGAGGCCGCTGCGCGGCCGGGTCCAGACCACCGAGCACCGCGGGCGCGACCTGCATGCCGGAGGTGAGGCCCAGTTCGTTGTCGCCTGCGGGCGCGCCCACCAGCCCGGCGCGCGGGGTGTGGTCTTCCTCGTCGGTCTGGCCTGTGGCACCCATGGCGGTGGGAGCCATACCGGTTCCGGTCGTCTGCACGGTGACCGGCTGGGTCGTAACACGTTGCGTCGTAGTCTCTTTGGCTTCGATCGCATTGGAGCGCAGCTGGGTCACAGGCATCGGCGGCAGGTTCAGCGAGCCGAGCGACAACGTCGGCAGCGAACCCGGTGTGAGCGCGGGCGTTTCGACCTCGACCGGTGTTGCCGGTTGCTCCGCGGGCTGCGCCGGAGTGGTGACCTGCGGCGGCGCCTCGTGCTCCCACGGCTTGGCCAGCGATTCGGTGGCCGCCTCGTAGGTCCGCATCACCCGTGCCGCAGCGGCTTTCGCGGCGTCGGCATCGGTGTCGACCTTGGTGAGCCCCGCCAGCAGCGGCGCTCCGAAGGCGAGGCCGAGCTGACCCATCAGCTGCTGCATATCGCGCAGCTTCTCGACCTCGTCCACATCGGGCATAGTCAGCTTGGCGAGTTCGTATGCGGCCGCGTGCGTTTCGGCCTGCGTGGCATTGCCCGCGGCGGCCGCGGCGGAGGCGCCGAGCCAGTCGCGCAACGCCTTGATGCGTTCGATGAAGGGACCGCTGTGCTTGGATTCCCAAGCACTGTCCAGGATTACGAGAATCCGCTCGTACTCCAGGGCGGCCGCCGCGAAACCCGTGCTCAATCGCGCCCACGCGAGACCCGCCTCGGCGGCGGGCACCGCACCGGCGCCCGTCACCAGGTCACGCGCCAGCTCTTCGGGCGGCTTGGATTCCCAAACCGTCTCGGTGAAGCCGGGTTTCGTCGGTTCCAGCATCGAGGATGCGCCTCCGCTCAGGCGAACCCGAGGACGGACTGGTCCTCGACCTGGCCGAAGGCGTCGAACTGGCTGCGCAGTGTGGCGGCCAGATTCCGCAGCTCGGTGACACCGTCGGTGCCCGACGCCACGAACGACGCCGCCACGGTGTTCAGCGTCTGCGCGGCGCGCAGCGACACCTCATCGGCGCCGGCGGGCGCGAAATCCAGCTTGGCCTGCTCGGCGCCGAGCCCGCCCGCCAGCCGGTCGGCCAGCGCCTCGAGCTGGGCCGCGGCGTCGCGTGCGGTCGAGGCGTCGAACTTCAAACCGTCGAATGCGTTGGTGCTCATGCCAATCCTCCTGTTACCCCTGGCTGTGCTTCTACAGTGTGAGCGCCTTGTCCGGCGGCTCTTCGATAGCTTCGATAGCGCCGACCACCGGCAACACCACACCCTCGATGAGCCCGACCACCTCGTCGCCATGCGCCGCGGTAACCAAACCCGAACGGTCCGAAGTGGATTCCTCATCCGCCGCCCCGGCCCGTCCCGCCGCGCCACCGGCACCCGCCATGGTTGGCGAGGTAGTGGCGGTGGTCCGGCCATTGGCCTCGGTGGTCGTCTTCGGCACACCGGACCCGGAAGTGACCTCCCCGGTTGGAATTCGGCTGGTACCCACCGTGGATGCCGGACTCGTGGTGGTAGGCGTCCCGCCACCACCGAACAGCGTGGCCAGCGGACTGCCGCCCCCACCGGTGTCGGTCTTGGTGGTGTCCGGGTTATCGGTCTTCTTGTCGTCGGTCTTGACCGTGGTGTCGGTCGGCGTGTTCTTGTTGGTGTTGGTCTTGTTGGTATCGGTATTGGTGTTCGTATTGCTGTTGCTCAGCGCCGAACTGATCTCCTGCGCCCCGGTGGAAACCACCGACGCACCCTTCTCGACCACCTTTTCGGCGACCGTCGGCGCGACGCTGGCGATGGGCTGCAGCGCGGTGCCGACCATGTTGAACAGCGACTCGATGTTGGACGCGACGGGCGCGCCCGCGATCATGATCTTCGTTCCGGCAGCGACGATGTCGGCCGTCGGGCCGGCCAGGGCGACCTGGGTATCGGCCACGATGGCCATACCCTCGGCAATCGTTTCGGTCGCGGTCTCGATCAACCATGGGAGACCGGCGGGAGTGGCCAGCAGCGCGATGCTTCCGGTCACCTGCAGGATGAATTTATTGATGAGAGCCACCATTTGGGCGTTGCCCGCGGCGACGACTCCCTGCGCGACGCCCAGGATTGCGCGCTGGTTCGCACCCTGCAGGGCCACCTCGCCGGTCTGCGATTCGACCGTCTCGCTCTTGAGCTTCGCGGCGGTCGCGGCATCGCCGGTGAAGCTGTTCATGACCGTGGCGGTGGCGGCCTTGCTTTGCGACGCAGAAGAAGTCAGCGCACTGACCATCGAGGTCAGGATGGTCAGCGGATTGAAGCCGCTGTTCAGAACTCCGCTTCCGAACGATTGCAGCATGCTGACGACCGGCTGAATCAACGTGGTCACATCGATCGTCGGCAGCGTCGGCAGCTGGATCCCCGACAGATCAGGCAAGGTGATGGACGGCAACTGCGGCAGCTGCGGCAGTCCCAGGTTGCTCACGACATCCGCGACCGGCGTATCGAGATAGGCACCAATGGGACTGCTGCGCAGCTCGTCGAGCACCGTCGGGTTGGACGGATTGGTCACAGCACCGTCGAGAGGAAGTTGGCCGCGGAGGTGACCTCATTGCTGCCGAACGCGCCGACCGCCGCGTACGCCGTGGTCGCCGTGTCCGCGTGCACCGCCGCGATCTCCGCCGAGGACATCAGGAAGTTCCCCTGCGCGACAGCGAAAGCCGCGAGGAACTGCTGCCCGATGAGCCCGAACGTCGGCACGGCCTGCGCGAGCGCGGTACCCACATCAGCCGCGGCCGCCCCCGCGACCTGAGCGGCGATGCCGGCCTTCTCGGTGCCGTACGCCAGGATGGGCGGAAAATCCGCCGCCACATGATCAGCCATCAGTGTCCCTCCCACTACCTTTGATCTTGCACAGCCTACAAGTGCGAATTTCCTTGTGCCAGACCGCAAGGTGCAAACTCTGGCTCAAACTTCTGTAAACAGACCGGACGCTACCCGGCCACTTCCTCATTGAACCGGTTCACGATCTCCGCGCGCCGCTCGAACGCCCGCCGCGCCGCCTGCGCCGCCGTGCTCACCACGGCCTGCTCGAACTCCCCCGGCGTCATCCGCGAAACAGCGCTGCTGAACTGCAGATCCGTGAGCGCCCCAATCCCGTCGACCTCGGCCATCACAGCCCCGTCCTCGGACGTCTCCCGCCCCCGGACCGCCTTCATCTGATCCGCGAGATCCTGAAACCGATACAGCTGCCGCCGAACCTGCTCCTGCAACTCATCCATCGACGAAACCACGAGCGCCCCTCTCACACCGACCTGAGCCAGCTCTGCGGCTCATGATCGTAGTCCTGCTCCTCGACGATTTCCTGCCGAGCGACGTCAGCCTCGGTAGGAAGCTTGGCCCGAGCAATAGCCTCCGCAGGAACCCCAGCCTCCTCCAACTGCTTCCGGAGAGCCAGGCCCGCACGGTTCGCAGCCTTCTGACAGAGTCGCAAGACTTCTCCGGCAAGCTGCTGCGGATCCCGATGCAACTCAGCCGATTCAACCTTCACCGCAAGCGGCAGCCCCTGATTGGTAGCCCGCACCCGAATCGACCCAGACGTATTGGCAACCACCAGCGAGGCCCACTCCTCCCCACCGGTGCCAGATCCAGCCGCCCCCGACTCAGTCACTGCGAACTCCCTCCCAGTTGCTTTGCGTATAAGTACCATACGGCACCAATCGATGCCAACGAGATTCCTGCGAATAAGCGCCCGGAGCAGCACATTCCGCGGTTAAGGGATCATTGCCCGCGTTCCTCCCGGATGGCGTGCACAACGGCCGCTACCCGACTGTTGATAGCCGTCACCACCCGCTTGGAATCCGCCGGTATCGCGATGACCGGTAGCTCGTCGCCACCGATGATGTATCGGCCGTCCTCTTCGATATCGCGCCAGTCGAGTTGCCGCGCCGTGATGCCGCGCGGACCGAACTTCGAGAAACCCTGGATCACCTCTATGGTCCCCATGCTCTCCATCGACGCGGCGAGAAAGCGCTTCGCCCGCAGGCTGATCGGGTCCTCGAAAATATCGTCGATCAGCGATCGGCTGTATTCGTCGTAGCCGCTGTCCGGCTCGCCCGGCACCTCCAGGGTGATATCGGACTGACTACCTGCTTGCGCTGACGGCATGGCGGCGACGACCATCTCGGCCAAAGCCACCGGATCACACTGGGTGACGTTGAATCCGCCACTGTGCAGATAGCTTTCACCCGGCGCTTGCTCGATCAGGTATCCGTAGGAACCGCGGCGCACCGCGATCATGCGTACTCGGCCATCCGCACGCGCCGGATTACGGCCGTCGAAACCGTTGACCGTGATACGGAGATCCGGTTCCGCGATCGCGTCCGAGAGCAGCTCCAGTTGCCTCGTCCATCGACCCTGCAGCTCTTCGTACACCTTTCGCTTTTCTCGCAGGTAGTCGTAGTACATCGGGGTACGACTGGTGTACAGAAACGGAGCGGGCATCGGCTCGCCGGTGGCCTGCTCCCACAGAACCACAAACTCCAGATCCTCGAAACGCAAGTCGACCACTACTTCTCCGCCACCGGGGTGACCGCTTCGGGCGCGGCCTGGAATACACCGTCGAGGTTCTCACCGGACTTGAGGTAGTCGGGCCGCCGGTGTTCCTTGCCGCCACTCTGCCCCGCGGCACCCGCCCCGCTCATGGGCGTGCCGGCCATACCCGAGCCGGAGGAGGTGCCGGTGCTCGTCGTGGTTCCGCTGGCCAGACCCGCGCGCGACGTGGTGGTCGTCTCGGAATTCTCGTCCGTGGCGGTCACGGTGGCGCGTGGAAAGAGCGTGCTCTTCGGAGTTTCGGTCTTCGGAGTACCACCTGGGCTGCCACCCGTCGGCGTACCGCCGGGAGACCCGCCCGGCGAACTCGGATCAGCCGGTGTCGTAGGCGTATTCAGCAGCGAGGCGAGCTGCTGCTCCAACTGCTGCGCGGTGGTCTCCGTGGTCTTCGCCGCCGTCTGCGTGGAAGAGGCCAACGACTGGATCAGGCTCGACCCTTGCGACGCAAGCGATTCCACCAATGACGCACCGGTCGAAGCCAGGGTGGTGAGAGCCGAGGTGAGCGTGGTGAGCGTCGTATCCGTGGTCGGCGTGGTCGACTTCGGATCCGTCGTCTTGGGATCGGTGGTCTTCGGATCCGTCGTCTTCGGGTCGGTTGTCTTGGGATCGGTGACTGTCGGCTGCGTCACCGTGGGTGTTCCAGACGGATTGCCGACGGGGTTGGTTTTCGGTGTCTGATCAGTCGGCGCGGGTGTAATAACCGGGGCCGGCACTTCAGCTTTCTCCGGCTGCGGAAGCGATATCAGCGAGCCGTTGTACTCCATGATTCCGGCGACGTAGTAGGCCTCGCAGTCCTGCCGGTATTTGCTGAGCATCGCCTCCACGCAGTCGTGGTCGGTAGCCCCGCCATATGTTGTATTGCCATCCGTGATGACATGTTGCGTCGTATTGTTCTTGCCACCCTTCAGGATGGTCGGCTTAGGTTCGTCGCCCTTCGGCATACGCTCGGCGGTCGCTTTCAACCAGCCTTCAATCTTGTAGAGGCTGGTCTCGACCTCCCCCATCTTGGCCGTCAGACCCGAGAGCGCGGTTCGAGCATTATCCAAGGCGGTCAACGCCGTCGGCCCGGATCCGTATTGCCACGAGTCTCGGAAATGCCCGTTACCGGTATCTGTCTTGAAGGTGGTCACCGCCTTGTTGATCTCATCCTTCATCCAACCCCAGTCGGCAGCGAGCCGCCCCGGCACACCATGGATGCTTTCCCCTAGACCACGCAGCGCCGTCCAGTTCTTGACGTAAGGGTTCTCCGGCCACACGACTCGGTCACCGTGCAGATCGAAACTGTTGTATGCGTCGTCGGTGTAATTGTGCGTCCGCACCTTGCTCTTGCCCTGCTGCTTATATGTCTCAACAGGTTTCGGTGTGGGCGTCTTACCGTTGATCTTGGAATAGTCGGGGCCCTGAGTGACCGTGGTCGGTGCCTTGTCAGGCATCTTCTGGTTCAGGAATGCGGTAATCGACTCGTCTTCAGCGTTCTTGAATTCCTTGATCGCGTTCTTGAACTTCTCCGACAGTGCGGTCACCACGGCGATGTGCCCGTTGAGCGCACCACCCAGGTCGGTATCGAGCTTCCGGAACGCCTCGGCCCAAGTCTCCCCGGACTTGAACTCCCCACTCGGACCCGCGAAGCTCTCGACGTTCCGCGATCCTAGGAACGACTGAACCTGGAGCAGACTCCCGATCAAGGTGCTGCAGGCGTTGATCGCCGCCTTTGCCACCGCGGGCTCGAAATCAACTTTGCTTGCGTCGCCGCTGCCCATCCGGGATCCTTCCCCCACCTTCGACCTGCACCGGAACCGCCTGCGGCCGATCTGCCGACGGCGACCCTATCTTGCCCAACGTCTTCTAGGTTCGCCACCGTCACGCATGTCACCAGCTCAGCGTGGCAGGCTGAGGTAGAGCTGGTTCGCCAATTCCTCCGCATCCCTGCAGAGCTGGTCGGAGTTCACACCGTTGGCGTTGTAGCCGTTCAGTTCCGAGCGAACGAAGCCAAAAGAAGTAGGCCACGCCACGTAGCACACCACGTCGTAGTTGTTCTTGGGGTTGACCCAGAGGTACTCCTGGCCATTCGCGTCCCCTACGCGGACGGGACGCGGCGGCAACTCTTCAGCCTTTGGGTCCGTTCTGACGAAGATCCTGGCACTGACGTAGGACCTGCTGCTGGCACGGTCGGTATCCACCTCGCAGCGACGTTGTCCCGGCGCGTCATTGACAACCTGGCGTGTGATTCCGAAACGTTGCATCTGGTCCGCGGTAAGGGCACACGGATTGGGCAGCGGGACAGACTGTGTCCTCGCGGTCGTCGCAGTCGACTCGGACGTCGCAGCGGTGGCATCAGAATCGGAACTCGAATGGCTCGCCACATATGCCCCGACAGCGGCGAGAGCTACCGCACCCACGATCGCGATCGCGATCAGCTTCCGGTCACCGTCGGGCGGTGTGGCCGCCTTCGCAGTAGGTTCCGCAGATTCCGGCGCCTGTGGCGCCACTGCCGGAGATTCCGATACCGACATCGGCACAGTCGATTCCGTCACTGGCAACGTCGATCGCGCCGCGGCCACGGCCACACCAGGCCTTCCCTCGATCAGTTCGAGGGCCGCCGGTGTAAAGAGTTCATGTGGTAGCGCAATCCCACGGGCGCCTTGCTCGCGCAGGAAGACGCCGTCGCCAATCACGAAGGTGTCTTTGATCTGGCTATAAGCGATGGCGGTGGTGCCTGTGGCCAGTACCAGTTCGAGCGAGTCCTGATGGAAGCGGGCCGATATCGCGGTGCCCGGGCCAGCGTAAGCCTCGATCGCAGGGTTGCGCTTGACCATCTGAACGGCCGTGAGCAACGCGCCGATAACGGCCGCGATCCCAAGCACCACGACGTAGTACCCGAGCAAACCGGCGAAACTGAAGCCTGGTTTGCTCGCCGAGACGAAGAACTCGATGAAGCGTCGCGACAATACGATCAGCGGAATCGCGAGCAGGAAGCCCCAGGTGGCGGGAGAGCGCCAGCGGGCCAAGGCCAAGGTCCGGCTCAGCTGCTTCGCAGTTTCCGAACCCGCTGTCACTGTTACCTCGAGCGCGGTCTGAGGTAGCGGACCCGGCACGCCATACGGCTGTTGTGGCTGGTTCATCGTCCCCCTATCGACCGAGCGGTACCGTTCCGCACCCTACCCATCGGTACCGGGGCAGGCGAACGGTGTGGTGCTGTGATCTGAGACGTCGGCTAGATTCGGGCGGGCTGGGAGCTCGATGGGTCTCGATGAGTGCGAATACCGAGGACAGTGTGAGTCAGGACAATTCGACTGCGGAATCGCCGGATGTGGGGTTCCGGATGGGCGGGGAGCCCGCAGCGGCCATGTCAACGGTCGACGAGGACGACCTGGTCGAGCGGGTTGCCGGGGAACTTCTCGCGCTGTTGCCGGAGGGGTGGGAGCGGCTGGACGCGGCCATCGCCATGACCGCCAGCGACGAGGCCGCACAGGTCATCGTGTCGAGCGCGGAGCATGTCGCGCAGGTGGCGCTGTCGGCGCGAGCAATCGAACTGCTGCGGGAGCTTCGCGCGTTAGCGGCGGAATCGGAGGAAGGCCCTTGGTGGCGGATCCTCGTCTCGGTCACCCCGACCGGCTCGGCGCGGATCGAATACGACTATGGCGCGGAACCGTTCCCGGACCACCATTTGTTCCCGCCGCAGGCCTACCTTGCCGATCTGCGCGAGTATCCGCGTAAGCGGCTACCGGTGTGGCTGGGCGCCTACATCGGACACGGTGATCGGCAGGTGCGGACACCGCAGACGGCGTTCACGCAAGCCCAGGCGGACAGCGTGAACGGGATGCACGCGTTCCCGGTCGGTGACGGGCTTCCGAGTCTCCCGGCGATATGGGCGCGATGGGCCGTCATCTCGGCGGTGTTCGTCGCCGCGAAAACTCCCTTGGGACCGCGGGTTACGAGTGCGCTGGGCTGGTTCGAAGGGGCTTCTCGCAGCGGTTCGACACTGCATCGGCTGCCGAACGGAAAGGCCGTGCTGTCGGGCGGCGTGTGGGACGCGCCGGAGTTGGATGCCGTGTACAACGGTGGCGCGCCGATGCCCGAGCACTATCGGGGCGCTCCCGACTGGGTGGCCGATCCGGTGCTGAGCCCACGAGCCTCGAACGGATTGATGTCGTTCTGCTACTGGTGGGATGGATACGCTTGGTATCAAGGCGAATCCCCCGCTCCGAACACGTTGCGGGACGCACTCCCCGGCATCTGGAGCAGTGATTCTGCCTTCGACGTGATCGCCCAGGTGATCGGCAACAACGCTTCTTCGTGGATCACGGCGCTGGTGGCAGCGGCCGAATCCGGCAGTGTCACACGGGCTCAATTGTCCCGGGCTCTGCCGGGTGGGGAATTCGATCTCGACAGCGCCTACTACCAACTGATTTTGGCGGGAATCGCCAGCTAGACGCTGTTCGCCGAGACTTCGCGTTGGCACACCCCGCCCGGCCACGTATATGATCAGCACCGATTTGCCTGAATGATCACAGCGGGGGTTGAGATGGGCGAAAAGGTACAGGTCGAAGTCGCCGGGATGCGGTCCGTAGCAGACGGACTCGACGTGCTGGCCAACAAGATCACCGGCATTCTCAATACCGTCTCCGCCGCAGCCGACGCGGCTGACGGCTGCTGGGGTCACGACGAGTACGGCGATAAATTCGCCGACGGCAAGAGCGGCTACATCGATCGCAGCGGCAACCTGAAGGTCACCCTCGCATCGAAATCGACCTTGCTGCAGAACTACTCGACGGGCCTGACCGACGCCGCGAAGAAATTCGAGCAGACGGACGACGGCAACGCCCAGGGCTTCAAGGCCTGACGACCGCGGATCCGAGCACGGGGTGAGGCAGCGTCCACCCCCATCCAGAGGCAGGACGCATGACGAACGAAGGTGCGAAGGCTCAGCTGGCCGAGCTGATCGAGCTCGTACAGGGCAGTTTCGAATCCGTCGCACGCGCACAACAGGAACGGGCCCGGCTGACCGCGACGGCCAAGGCGGGTGGCCGACGAGTCACGATCACCGTGAATGCCGACGGGGTCGTGATCAAGACCGAATTCTCCGACGACATCGACGATCTCACGTACTCGGAGATCGCTGCCGCGGTCACCGAGGCCACGCAGGAGGCAGCCGCCCAGGTGCAGCAGAAGTCCCAGGAAATCCTGTCGACTCTGCAGACCGAACAGGCCCGCATTCCCTCGCTGTCCGAGATGTTCTCGGAAATGCCCGATATCCAGGCCATGATGCCCACCCCACCAGAGGTGTCGATGGCTCCGCCCGGCGACCCCGAACGCGACGCCCCGGAGACCGACAACGCGCCGCAGTACGCCGATGTCGAACAGTTCGAACACGACCCGCACCTCCGCGGCAGATCCAACATCGCGGCCCCGGACTGGTAATCCACGGCGGGCCGACGATCAGCCGGTGAGCACCGATGGAATGATGTGTCCGAACCAGGCGGAATATCCCGAAAGGCAGGCGCAATGCTCTGGCTGAAAGAGTCGCCATCCTATTTTCGGTTCCGCAACGGCACGATTCGTCTCGAAGAACCGACGCACGGCTCGGTGATCGGGCAACGATTGAATGTGCGGACCGGGGCATTCGAACCCGCGACGACCGAGGATATCGATGCCGTGCTGAATCCCCGTGCGGACCTGGACTACTCGGCACTGTCCGAGGAGCAGTTCGTCAGGGCGACCGAGGAGGCGCGCCGG
The DNA here is from genome assembly GCF_041154655.1 of Nocardia sp. JMUB6875. Taxonomy (NCBI): domain Bacteria; kingdom Bacillati; phylum Actinomycetota; class Actinomycetes; order Mycobacteriales; family Nocardiaceae; genus Nocardia; species Nocardia sp. JMUB6875. The sequence goes on along the minus strand of NZ_BAAFGR010000059.1, from coordinate 22,185 downwards.
CTCTACCTCCGTGGTGACGGACCGGTATTCGACCTGTATCAACAAGTCCAGGAGATCTTCGACCTGGCCGAGAAGGAACGTCGTCGGATCACCCCGGAGGAGCGCAGCGCAATCGCCGAGCGCTACCGCACCACCTTCGGCATATGGGATGACGAATTCGCCCGCCGCGCCAACGGCGATGCCCCGACCTTCCGCTACTCCTGGGTCGGAGACACCCGGTAGCCTCCGCTTTGCCACGCCGAAAATTGGACCGCCAGAGGCGCTCTGGGTAGGGTGGCGTGAACATTTCTCGAATCCGGTTGGGAGTCCGGACCTTTGTGTCAGCTGCGGGAGGGGAGGCCGATGAGTCCGGTCGAGCAGTTCGATTGCCTGGTTCCGCAAACACCCGGCTTGGGTGATCACCGAATCCTCGGATAATCCATGTCCGGGTGGACGTGGGTCGGGGATCATCTGCCGGGCTGGCTGATGACTGCCCTCAATTTCGGCGCGGCTTATCCGAAGGGTGATCAGGACGCGCTGTTCGATCTGGGCGATGCGTGGAAGAAGGCCGCCGCCGACCTCGAGAAGCTCGAACCGGACCTGAAATCCGTCACCGGCAAGCTGCCGCAGTACTACGACAGCGCCGGTGCGGCCAAGGTCAGCGCGGAGCTCGCGACGCTGTTCGACGGCAAAGAGCATTCCATCCAGCAGCTCGTCGAAAGCCTTAACCAGCTCGGACACGATGCCCGCGCCACCGGGACCGAGATCGAGTACACCAAGATCCAGTCCGAGATCTTCGCGGTCCTAACGCTTTACACCGTTCTGCAGCTGAGCGTGACGCTGTTCGGCGAAGCGCTCGTCCCGGGCGTGCTCGCCACAGCACGAGCGTCCCTGTCCGTCTTCTGCAAGAAGGCCATGGAGCGGATCGGACTGATCCGGGCGCGCGCCGCCATGCAGACCATCGCGAAGCCGCTGATTCGCGAAATCACCGTGCCACTGGGCGAAAAGATCGCCGCGCCGCTCGCCGAGAAGGTGGTGGCGCCGCTCGCTGAGAAGATCGCACAAAAGCCGCTATTGAAGACCAGCCTGGAGTACGGCGCGAAGTCCGTCGTTTCCGGACTCGGCGCTGGAGCGATGGGCGCGGGCCTCGATGCCGGTACGCAGCTCATCCAAATCATGGAGGGACATCGCGACGATGGCTTCGATCTGAAGCAGACCTTCCAGACCAGCCTCCAGTGGGGTGTGGGCGGCGCGGTCGGTGCGCCGTTCCACACAAAGCTGGGCAATGTCCTGAAGGAGACCAGGCTTCCCTCGAAGTTGGGCGGGGCCATAGCGGGCGGTGTCGGTGGCTTGGCCGGCGCCGGCGGTATGTACGGGACCGGCCTGGCGACCCAGCTGTATGACAACGGCGGCGACTGGAGCAAGGTCGACAAGACCTTCCACACCCAGTTGCTGATCGGCGGCCTCGCGATGGGCGCCGGCGGCGGCGCGAACCATGGGTTGCAGGGCGGCCACGGCGCTCCCAGCGATATCGCGGCGGGTACCAAGAGCATCCCCGACGGCAGCGCCTCGCACTCCCCCGCGCCGGAAGTCAAGATCACGGGCGAGCAGCCCAATCATGTTGTGCAGCAAGAAGTTCACACTGCCGCGCAGACCGTGCAACCCGTCAATCACCCAGCGGCGGACGCCCCGGCCGGCAGGGCTGCGCCGATCACCGAGACGCCACGCGGCGACCTCAAAACCAGTGCTCCCACCACAGGGGACGGTGCCGGGCGGACCAGCGAGGTCGGGGCGAAACCCGGCGAAACCGCGCCGAAGCCCACCGAATCGGCCGCACCGCGCGGCAATACTCCGACACAGCCCGGGGGTGAATCCCCCGCCCGCCTGGCACCGGTCGCGACCGAGCATCGCGGCAATGTGGTTTCTGGCACCCAGGAGAGAGGCGCGCCGGTCGGCCGCGCGCCCGAGGGCCGCTCGGTGGAGGTCACCTCCGAGACTCAAACACGTTCCACCCCGGTCGAATCCACGTCGCGCCCGGAACAGACATCACCCGCGCACCCCGAGGAACGAACAGATCCCGCAGCGAAATCGCCTGCTCCGGAGGAATCGCGGGTCGATCCCGCGAACGAGAAACCCCGGCTGGACGATTCGGCACCGCAGACGCCTCGTACCGAGGAGCCGCCGAAAGAACCGGCGCATCCCCAGGAGCCCAAAGAACGGCTGCCGGAGGATCTTCGGAGCAGCGAGGAGCATCCTGAGGGGCAGCACCGCAACGAGAGCCCTGCCGCAGCCGACACACATTCCACGTCGGACTCCCCCACACAGAGCGAAACCCCGCCTGCGTTCGTGATGACACCGACGGCGGTCGAGCCCGGTAGCCATCCGTCCGCCGGCGAGCCGCGGGGAGGTACCCCGCGCCGCCCGGCAGAGGGAGCACCCCCTCGTACTCCCGAGGAGGCAAAACCCCACACTCCTGGCAAGCCTGATTCTCAGGACGGAGCGAAGCCCAGCGCAGACGAGCCTTCGAAGGCCCAAGCCGCGCACGATGCGCAGACGCCCGTGGCGGATGCGTCGAAACCCGCTCCGGCAGAGGGTGATTGGTCACCGCGCCCCGAGGACAAATGGTCGAAGCTGGATAGTCAGCAGGTCGCGGACGAACTTGCCGCGCGGCACGGCCTCGAAGTGGAGGGCTTCGACCATTCGAACCTCGACCCCGAGGTAGTGCGCGAATTCGCCCGTGGCATCGACGACATGCTGGAGCGCTACCCGGATGTGGATCTGCGTAAGGTCACCATCGAACCGCTCGAGCCCGGGGTCTACGCCGAAACCTTCGATGAGAAGGGTCCGTCGGGCCGCAGGTACACCGACAAGATAGCCCTGAACCGCGACTACGCACTCGACCCCGAGTGGCTGGCCCGCGATATTGCCGCAGATGAGGCTGCCGGTCACCTGGTGCCAGGGTCGGCCGACCGCCCGATTCACTCGACGCTGGTGCACGAGTTCGGGCATGTGCTGGCGATCGAGGGTCAAGAGCATGCCGAGGTGACCGCCTACAAGGCATTGCGCGACTACTTCGAGTCCACCCGCGGCGGTATGGACAAGAAAGCGTTCCAAGATTTCCTGGATCAGCTCAGCGGCTACAGCTTCGATGAACACGGCCGGCTCAATGGACCCGAGGCGGTGGCCGAGGCCTTCACCGAGGTGGAGTATCACGGCGAAGGCGCCTCCGAGCCGGCCAAGGTTCTTTACCACCACCTGCTCGAGAGCGCCCGCGACCACGGCAGCAAAGCCGACGGCTTCGAACATCTTCCCGATGACGTGATTCACGACCCACGTCCTCGAAAAGGTATGTCCCCCGATTCATTCGAGCCGGGCGGCGAACCACGCGAGAATCCCGCCGACGCGCCGGCGCCGGAACCCAGCACTCACGGCGAATCGCCTACATCCGGAGTCGAGCACTACCTGGACGAGCCGCATATCTCGGCCGCGCTGGACCGTGCCGACGAATTGGGCGTCACCACCAAGCACGACGGGGTCGAGACGCCGGTCAGCACCGTCATCCGAGATCTTCTGCCGCAGCATCCCGAGATCGCCGAGATGCTGCGGAACAACGAGTACCTCGAGCATTCGCTGCTGGAGCGGCCGAAAACGCTGGCATCCCTACTCACCCACCCTGACGGTCTGCCACTTCTGCACGATGCGGTCGAGGCGGTGCAGAATCGCGGACCGGAATCGGTTCTGACAGAACCGGTTCACGTCGAGCCGACGCCAATTACGCCGGAACAGCGGGCGATATCGCAGCAGATCCGGGAAGCGACCAGCGATGTTCCCGATACAGGGCGCAGGCAGCCAGAATTCGATTACAGCAGACTCGATGACCCGGACTATCGGCGCGAATTCCTACAGAAGCAATACGACATCTGGCGCCCCACGCAGGATGCGCTCAACGACATCGTCCGGGATATCGCGAAAGACACCGAAGGCAAGCCCGGCTGGCGCGAGCAGCCGAAGGATGAGACCCGAGCTTGGGACAAGATCAAGAAATACGATGGCGACGTATCCCAGTTGACCGATCTGGTCGGCGCGAAGATCGAATTCGATCACATCTCCGACGCGTATCGCGCGCTCGAGATGATCGAGAACGACCCGCGGATCCGGATCGTCGAATTCGAGGACCGCTTCGAGCAACCCAAGGCTTCGGGCTATCGCGACCTACAGATGAAGGTCCAGTTGGACAACGGCCATATCGCCGAGCTGCGTCTGCATCTCAGCCATATCGATGCCGTCGCGGAATACGAACACGGGCTGTTCGAAGTGCAGCGGGATCTCGACGCGCTGGCCAAGGACGAGCACCGCACGATGACCCCGAAAGAGGAGGCACTCAGTACCGAGCTCAAACGACTTGTGAACGAACGATTCTGGGAGGCAACCCAGAAGGGGCTCGAGGAGCCGTCACCTAAGAACGAGGAGCGTCCCGACGAAACCAGATCCAGGCCGCGCAGGGCTCAACCCGACGAACCACACCCCGAGAGAAACGACGGCCCTGGCCGGGACGAACACCAGCCATCCGAGGAGACGCCTTCAGACCATCATCCCGAGCCGTCCCAGCCCGACCCGGTTCCGTTGACGCCGCACGAGATCGAGTCGCAGTGGGGAATCCCGGAGGAGAACCAGCGCAAGATCCAGGCGTACGCCGACGAGCACAATCTGATCATCGAGGTCCGCCCGACAAACGTCGACGCCGTACCGCATCTGCAGCGCGGGGATATGCCCAAGCCGATGTCCATCAAGGACAAGACAATCGGCGAGGACGACGTCGCACTGGGCGCTCCGCCCGAGGCGAAGGGCCTGGTCGGCCGATTCCGGCCCGACCAGCTCACCTTGCCCGAAGAAGGGACTGTTTCGCCAGCGGACTACGCCAGATTGAAGGCCCGATACGAGCAGCGGGTCAAAGACTATGCGGCGTACCAGAAGCACATGCAAGACCTGATCGACCAGCAAACATTCCGGGTTACCGAGAACGGGGTGGTCGAGGGAAAGTTCAATGGCGAATGGAAACCTGTCACCGGAGACCACGACCTGTTCGACATCCGGCACGCGGACGGCAGCCGACTCACTCCAGAAGAGGAGAGAACCCATCGGCAAGAGCTCATCGAACTCGACGCCGGAATTCAACACGGGCCGCATGTCTACTGGGAACCGGCCAACGAGTACCAACGCGTCCGCAATTTCGAAGACATCGTTAACAAGCACCAGTACGACGCGGATCCGGCGGTCCGGGCCGCCAGAGAGCAGTTGGTGCGGTTCCAGCCCGAGGAGCAACCCGAACTCACCTGGGCCGCCAAGGATTTGGACGGCGTCGATCGCGAGTTGACCCCGTGGCACATCGAAGACGAACTGGCCTCGGTCCAGCAACAGCGGCTCTACTCTGCCGAAGAGCAATCTCGCACCCACTTTTCCGAGAACCCTGACGCCACACCGGCCGAGCGAGCTCACTTCGAAGACGAGTTGCGGAGGAGTATCGACGAGGACATCTCGGACGTCCGCGAACGTGTCATCGACCTGGCGAACCATTCCGAATTCGATCATGCGGACTATCGCGCGTGGCTGGACGACACGTTCCGCACGCCGATAGACGTGGAGATCGGCGGCGAGCGGCAGTCGATGATGTTCATCGACCGCGGCGAGGGCATCGAGCCCGTCCTCGCTCGGTTCGACACTCCCGCACACGAATTGGCGGAACTCCGGCAGGAGCTGCGTAATGAGGTTCGGCCCGACCTCGAGGTACGTGCGCCGGAACTCCACCCGGATGGCATACCGGTGGTCCATTCGCTGGAAGAAGCCAGGGAATTGGGCACCCGGCTGCGGGACGAGAACGCCGCGGCCCGGAATCAGGGTCCGGAGGAACGTCCTTCGGTCTTTCCGCATTCATCCGACTCGCCGTCGCACGAGCCGGCTGGGATGCATCCCTCCGAATCAGATGCCGCTGAATCTGTTCCGGTGCAAAGTCACTCCGCCGAGGTCGACTGGGCACCACGCCTCGACGACGAGTGGTCGCAGATGCATGCTCGGGAGATTTCCGACGAACTGCACCGCCGCTGGGGAATCGAGACGGAAGGCTTCGAGAATCCGGATGTGCACCCGGAGGTAGTGCGCGAATATGCCCGCGCGATAGACGACATGATGTCGCGGTTCCCCGACGCGAAGTTGCCGAAGGTCACAATCGAGCGACTTCCGGACGACTACAACGCCGCGCTGGCCTGGGACCGCGCTCCGGACGGGAGGGTGTACACCGAAGCGCTGATTCTGAACGAGACCGTAGCGCGCGCACCTGAAGAGATGGCCCGGGAGAGCGTGGAACTCGAGGCCGATCGCCACTTCACCCCCGGTTCGAGCGATCGCCCGATCTATTCGGCACTCGTCCACGAATTCGGCCATATCCTCGATGTCGAGGGACAACTCAACGCCGCCAAGACCGCAATGGATGCGCTGGACAATCACTACCAGTCCACCCGCGGCGGAATGGACAAAGCCGCGTACGAGCAATGGCTCGACCAGCTCAGCGGCTACAGCTTCGACGAGGGCAGACTGGACCCCCACGAGGCGCTGGCCGAAGCCTTCACGGAGGTAGAGACCAATGGCGAGGCGGCGAGCGAGCCTGCCAAGGTGCTGTACCGGCATCTCTTGGACAATGCCGACGCGCACAATCTGGCTCCCAACGGCTTCCGCATCCCGGACGACATCATCGACCGCCCTACCGGACCGCACGAACCCGAACAGCACACTCCGAAGCCGGAAGATCATCTCTCCGGACCGAAGCCTGACGAACCCGCGGCCACACCGCATGAGCCGAGCGAAGTGCAGCCGGCCAGCCACGATGAGCCCCACGTCAATCCTGATCGGCCGTCGACGCTGACCCAGCATCTCAAGGATCGTTTCGAGCAGCTCCGGCAGCGCATCAACGACATCTTCGCGGCACACCAGGATCCCGCGCGCGCAGCCGAACTGCCGAAGTTGCGTGCGGGATTCGGTGATCTCGTCGACAGGCTTGGGCTGCGAGATCAGAACGACTGGGTCACCCCGTGGAAGTTGTTCAGGGAGCACGATGGAGCGCTCGCGCAGTACGTCGAGCAAAACCATGAACACCTGCTGCCCAGCCTGAAAGATCTCTCTGAGGCTAATAACGAGCCCAAGGTAGAACCTGCGGCACACGAGCCAGTCGGGCAGCATGATCCCGAGCCGAAGGCCGAACATCCGAAAGACGAACAGCCCAAGGATGAACCGCATCCCGACGATCCGGATATTTTGTCGCACGACGAAATTCCGGACCGCGAACAGGCGCTCACACCCGATGAGCAGGAAGCGGTACACCGCTACACCGATCCGGACGCGGACGTCTTCAGCGATCTGAACCACCGGCTGCGCAATGGGCTCGAACTCGAGCCGGAGCAGCAGAAACTCGTCGCCGACATCACGTCGGGACTGGAGAAACTGCCTGCCTACGACGGAACCGTCTGGCGTGGCACGCATCTCACTCCGGAGCAGATCGCACGCTATGTGCCCGGAGAGAAGGTCACCGAAGCATCCTTCACCAGCACCTCGCGGGACCCGCGCCGAATCTTCACCAGCAAGGTCGAATTCATCATCCACTCGGAATCCGGCCGCGATATCAGCGCTCTCTCCGCCCGGCCGAGTGAGAAGGAGGTGCTGTTCAAGCCCGGCACCACCTTCGAGGTGCGCGGCGTGGTCGAGGACCCGAACGCGGGCCTGTTCGGTGTAACCCGTATCTACCTCTACGAGTCCGCGGAACACACGCCCGTCCACGAGGCACCGGTCGACCGCACCGGCCACGAGGTACAGCCCAACGAGCACACCGCCACGCCGGATGGCGACGTCCACGCACCCCAGGAGTTGCCGGTCCGTCACGGCCCGGACCGCACCGCCCTCGGCGACTCTCCCGAAGTCCAGCGCGTCTACGACAACGTCCGCAACGAGGGCGAACACGACGTCGTCGTCCACGGCGACCGCTTCGGAAAGCCCACCGCCGAAGGCGGTTTCGAGATCGATCCGCAGCAGGTCGTCGAAGCCATCCGCAACAATCCCAACTACGTCGAAGGCACCCCGATCCGCCTGCTGTCGTGCCACAGCGGCAACGAACTCGGCTGGGCCCAGCACATAGCCAATGAACTCGGCGTCCCCGTCCGCGCCCCATCGGACCTCGTCGGCGTCCGCGCCGTCCCCGACTCCCCAGCCGTCCTCCACGACACCGCCGAATGGCGAACCTTCCACCCCACCGAACCCGACGGCACCACCCCAAAACCCACCGCACACAAGCCAACCGACCACCCAGAGGGACGGCCACCGAAGTACGAAGAGGACCCCCGAGAGAACTGGGACATCCTCGGCCAAAAGAAACCCGGCGACGAATCGGTTCGTCCGGCAGATCACCCCGCCGAATACGCTCCTGCAGCCATCGATTCGGCCGAAGCCGGCTCACCCCAGGAACGATCGCCTGACCACAGCAGCTGGCAGCGACCTACCGACGACTGGCAACCGCTACAGCGGGGCGGGGAGTTGGAGCAGCAAGTCAGGGATGGACTGAAGGGCACCCAGGTGAAGCCTGGCGATGTGGATTCTGTCCTGGCGAATCTGGCCAACCATCCTGCAGGCCGCGAGATCGCGGAGGCTATCGCCTCCCGACGATTCGAGGACGTCCCCAACTACTCGGTGGTGGCGTCGAGCCTCGTCCGACCGAACTTGTTTCCGGGCGCCCTGGAGCAATTACGACTTGCCAGCCGGCTGCTCGATAGCGGATTCACCGATATAGCATTCGAGATAAAGCAGGACGGTCATGAGATCAGGCCGGGTGTCTTCACAGATAAAGATACAGATCTAGACGTCATGGCTCGGGACAGCAACGGCGATGTTCACGGCTGGCAATTCAAGAACGTCGCTTCAGCCAATCCAAGTAAGGTTATCGGGAAGGTCTTCTCCGAAATGCCTCAGCTGATCGACTCTCACGCCGACTATCAAACATTTGTGTTGGACACGGTAGTCTCGATGTCAGACTTGACACCGCATCTCAGTAGGCTCGAAAATAACTACAGCGACAAAGGTGTACAAGTCATCATTCGAACCCCAGACGGAATAGTGTTCATCCCACCAGGCGGTACATTCATGCCGGAAGGAGCTCCGTGATTACTACTACGCCCGTCGCTCGCTGGACCTGGGGACGCGATCACGACGGAAGAGTCGATAAAGTAGACCTGTGCCTGCAAGATCTTGTGACCGCCTACTCGATACTGGTGTCCCACCACCTTGCGGTGGACATGACCACGATTCGCGTGAAGATTCCCGAAGCAGGGAAACCGAAGCACATGCTCTTCGACGGCGAATTCGTGATAAATGAACCCGAACCCCCTGAGGTAATAGCATCGAAACTTGCCAATCAAGTTCGAACAAGCCTTCAGGTTGGCCAAGTGGGTTCCGTAGACGGAACCATCGACTGCACGGGAATCATTCGGCAGGAAGACCGTGATTTCATCCAACCCGAACTGTTTCGACTGGGTACCCATGCATACAGGGATTACATCACGACCAGTTTGGTCACGTTCTCCGATGCCTGGATGCCATATGATCTCAAAGGTCGCGCTCAGCCCGACATCTACGCCGCGAATCAACCGGGGTTAGCGGGCGCATTGACAGATATTTCGCGATCTTTGCATTCGGAAATCGACCCAGACGACGCGACGTATTTCGGCACGCCCACCGAGACTGGAATCGACAACTACTTCGAACCCGATGGCAGCCCGTCCGATGTTTGGTCGAGATTCGAAGGCTGATCGAAGCCGGGTCGCCGACCACGCGGGCAGCATGACGGGTCGGTAGGCTGAGCGGCGTCCGAGATACGTCAGACCGGGGGTTGTGGAGTGAGCGGAGCGACGACTGCGGGTGGGTTGAAGCCTGTTGGGATCTATCGTGAGATGTATCGGAAGGAGCGGGGGGAACTGCCGCTGCTGCGGGACTCCTACTCCAGTCAGCCGGTGGGGGATCGAATCCTGGTGGCGGAGTACATGAGGGCGGCTACGCCGGTGTTCGATGTGCCGGGGGACGTCACCGATCTGATCGATACCGCCAAGACGATTCGAAGTGGGCCGTCGCTGGTTTCGGACGGGGAGTGGATCTGGCGGGTCGACTCGATCCACTATCTGGAGAACTACGCGCTGGAGATTCCGGCCGAGTTCCTCGACCACGTGCGGGGGCGGAATTACCAGCCCAGCGGCAGTGTCGATGTGTCCGATGCGAAGTTCGACGCCGCGATCGCGGCCTACTTCTGAGCAGGAGCCGTTCATGCAAACACCACCCTTGCCGCCGTGGATGAAACCGGCCGATCCGGACAAGCAACGGGAGATCGACGAGCAGACCGCGGCGCGAATGGGAATCACCGTCGAGCGGTTGCACGAGATCGATCGGCAGATCGCGGCGGATATGCGCGCCCGTGAGGCGTTGAGCAACTCCGAACGCCTCATCGACGACAATCCGAAGTTCAACAAGGGATTCGGACCGTTAACGCCGGAGAACACCATCGCACCGGGTGAAGTGCGTGCTCATTACGAATCGTCGGAGCAATCCGACGAACAGTGAGCAGGTTCAGTCGGTCCGGCCCCACAGCCTGACCGTGCCTTCGCTGATCATCTGCATGCGGCGATGACCGGGTAGATCCAAGTAGGGGCAGTCCGCGGCACCGGACCGGAGGGCGGCAGCAGGGTCACCGGGCGCAACCCAGAGGAGTTTGCCCGCCTCCAGCCACGGTCGGAGATCGAAAGAGTACTCGGCGAGATCTTGCGGGTGCTCACTCCAGGCACGCCAATGACCCGAATCGTCGTAGATATCGTATTCCTGGCTCCCCCAAAGATTTTCGAGTGGGAAGCGATGCGGCCGACGAGTAGTGAAGTAGGTGATCGTCCACCCCGTGTGGTGGCCGATGACGACCTGAGAGAGCACTGCCCGGGTTTCGGGCAGATTCAGCAGACGCGGAACGACATACGGGACATCGGGCCCGGGCATACAGAAATCGAACGGCAGCGGGGTCAGCGGCTCGACTAGGCGCATGGCACCACCCATGGCCAACCAGTCCGCGGGAACCACGGACTTGCGACGGCGAATCGGGTTGGCCCAGTTCCAGAACCAGCCGTCCAGATCGACGGTATCGATCGGCCAGGTGGTGAGCTCGTCGGTGAACGGGCTACGAGCAACGGGCACTTCTGGGAGCCATTCCATGTATCGCTTGCGCAGCTCGCCGGCTTTGGAGAATGCCTCGCTACCTTCCGGCGTCGCGCCGAATCGCCGATACAGCTCGTTCAGACGATTCCCCTCGGCCAGTAGCTCGTTCCGATAGCGGCGGCGGTTCTCGTCATCTCGAGCCGGAATCAGACCCTTGTCGGGCTTGTCGTCGCTGTTGGTCAATCGTGAACGCTTCGACTGCTCTTCACGCCCGGTCAGGACACGGTCCCGTTCCGCCCGCCAGCGTGCGGCATTGCTGCCGTCCAACTGCCCGGCGAAGGCACGGCGAGCAGCCTCGACAAGATTGTCAGGGACATCTGGGCGCGCCATGGCGACTGCTTCCAAGGCGTTCATCGTCTCTTCGTCCAGACCGGACCCGGTGAGGAAACTTCCGCCCGCCAAGATCCGCGACAGCATGAAATCGAAACTGTCCTGCAACTGCTCCTTGGTGCGACGACCTCGCACGGGACCCCCTTCTCGGTCGAACGGACCCTCAGCATTACATACGCGACCGACCTCCGCGGCGGTCAGCATCACCGACGAAGTCCCGGACCAAACCACGCGATCAGCCGAATGGCGCCTGACCGATAGGATGGTGGAAGCCGTTGGCTGGCGGGCCGCAGCGATGAGCAACGCGGATAGGTCCGGCCGATCGGATTCCGACGCGGAGAAGGAGACGGACGTGCGGCATGGCCGTCCCAGCAAGGAACAGCTGAAGCTGAATTTCGACAGCCTGCTGGCTCGGGTACTGGAAGGGCATGGGCTCCGGACTGCGAGCGGGCTCGACCAGGAGACCAAGGCCGCGCTCAGAGCGATTTCCGATGCGCATCCGAACGTCACCGAGGAGCTCGTAGAGGCCGCGCGCCAAGCCTTTGCCGGGCAATTGGATGGCAGCAACGCCGCCCGATGGCTTGCGGAAAACGACAAGGAGTTGAGCGAGATGGAAGCTCGCTCGAAACGCTCGCAATAGCTCTCGCCAACATGCGGGAGGCCGCACTATGCCCTGGCTCCGAGAATCGCCGTCGTACTTCCGATTTCGAAACGCGACCATCCGCCTAGAGGAGCCGGCGATCGACGAGGTGATCGGCGAGAAGCTGAACATCCGGACGGGCGCCTTCGAGCCCGCGACGGAAGACGACATCGATGCCGTCTTCCGTCCTGGCGGGGGCATGGACTATTCGTCCCTCTCCGAAGAAGAGTTCGTGAAGGTTACCGAGGAGGTTCGGAGTCACTACCTGCGTGGTGAGGGACCCATCTTCAACATCTACCGGCAAATAGACCGAACGTACGAACAACTCAGGCAGGCGCGTCGACAGATGACCGATGAGGAGTACGAGACGATCGTGGCCTTGCGCCGGAAGACCTTCGGCATGTGGGAAGAGGAGTTTGCTCGCCGTGCAGCGGGCCGGTCTCCCTCGTTCGAATATTTCGGCGTCGGTGTGCGCAGGCCTTGAGGGGTTGGGCTTACTGCAGGAGGCGGATATGCGGCATGGGCGGCCGAGCGAGGAACAGCTGAGGCTGACCTTCGAGCGGGTGCTCGCGAGTGCGCGGGAAGGGCGACTCGTGCGGACCGAAACCGGGCTCGACCGGCGAACCCGGGACGCGCTCAACGCGATTGCCCGTGCACATCCGGATGCGAGCGAGGAGCTCGTCGAGGCGGCGCGCGGCGCCTTTGCGGGGCAGCTGGACGGCAGCAATGCGGTGCGGAGGCGGGAGGAGTTCGATCGGAAGATCAGGGAGCGCGCCGCCCGGATGAAGCGCTCGCAGTAGTTATTGTTCGATCGATGCATGGTGAAGAGCGCTTCTGTTCGCGCGGAGCGGTCGGTCCTGCAGCCGAAATCGGTTCAGCGATCCGGCTGCAGGGCGACTCGGCAGGCGGAAAGGCCAGGCCCGCGTTCTACAGGAGTGGAATATTCTGGCGCAGAACCTTTTCCAGGATGTTCAGCCGCTGCTGCTGGTCTTCGACGGATGCGCCAGGTCGATCGACCTCGATGCTCAGCCGCCCGTCGAAACTGCTGATGATGTAGTTCGGCGGCGTGGGAAGCTGGTCAGGTGCGGTCGGCGCCGTGGCGGGGGTGCTGGCGAGAGTCGAATGGAAGTCCAGGATTTCGAGCCCCGCGGGCACGCGCAGCTGTGGCAGCCGTCCCCAGTTCGTCGCCGTCACGAGGCCGGGAATCTGGGGCATCACGCCCTCGGATCCCTCCGGGATCAGCAACGGGCTCAATTGGATCAGACCGTCGGCCAACCCGGCCCGCACCTGCGCGCTGATCGCGCGACCGAGATCGACGATGGTCGTGACCTCGCCGGACGCGACATAACCGGTGAAGCCCAGAACCACGGTGCCCTCGTGGACACTGACCTTCGGGTCCAAGTGCGCACGCAGGCTGACCGGGAACATGTACACCAGGTCCGAAACCGCCGACCCGCGCAGTTCCGCCTCCGCGAGGAGCAGCGCCCCGGAGACCAGGCCGTTGATACTGACCTGCTCTCGGTGGCTCAGCTCGGTCAACGCAGCGGTGTGCTCGGCGCCGAGCCGCAACCGCGCGGCCTCGCGAACGTATCGCGCTTTCCCGTCGAACCTGTCGGTCGTCGCCGCCTGCGCGGGCGGTGCGGCCTGTTCGGGAAACGGCGGTTTATGTATGCCGTGGGCGGCCAGGATCTCTTCGACCGGACACGGAAATGGCAGTGACTCGACCGTTCCGATCTCCCCCTCTACCGCGGCGGTGTAGTAGGACCACAGCAGCTCGACCCGGTCCTGACCGGTGGCACTGTCGGTAATGCTGTGGTGGGTGAACAGCGTCACCACGGATTCATCGCCGTCCTGGCGCACCGACAGCAGACCCAGCGCGGCGCACTGATCCAAATCGATGTCCTCGAGGCCTGATTCGGCCGATCTTGCCGACACCACCATGCCCTGCAGCACATCCCGGGCTTCGACGAACTCAAACCCCTTGTCGGTCTTCTCTATTCGCGCAGTCAGCGCCGGATAGCGTTGCCGCAACGCGTCGTAGGCCACCGCCATCGCGGCCAGATCCAGCACGCCACGGGTGCGCACCGAGTACCCGATATATACGCGGTCGAGTGCGAACCCCTTCTCACTCGCTGCCAGCGGACGAATCGTCGTCGCGGTCATAGATAGCTCTCCTCAAGATCAGGAGCTCTCACTTTGCCAGATTTGTCCCCGGCCTCGCTCGCCAAAGTGATTGCGACGCAGGCCCTTCAAGGATGTGGAGAGACAAATCAGGCCCGGCGGAGTGCCGGGCCTGACCTCATCGAACTATCGCGCTGAGACGAATCAGGGGACGAGGCCTGCGCTGGCCACGCCCGCACCGATTCCGGCACCCGCGAGCGCACCGACACCCGCGGCCGGGAGGCCTGTGACGGCTGCGCCGATCGCGCCGCCGATTCCGGCGCCGATCAGGCCACCGGCGAGCATGGCGCCGCCCGCAATCGGAATCGCCGCAGCGAATTCCGCGGCGAGGCCCGGAATCGAGATGATGCAGGTGGCGACCGGGAGGCAGGCGCCCAGCAGGGTCACCGAGGCGGCGAGGGCGGTGCCGCCGCCGGCCACCAGGAGGCCCGCGACGGTGCCGACTCCGGCACCGACCACTCCACCCACGACTCCACCGGCGACGGCGGCGGGAACACCGGCCACGGCGGCACCGATTCCGGCGCCCGCCAGCGCGGCCTGGCCAATCGTGTTGGGATCGGCCGCAATCGGCTGCGGGGCAGCGATGTCGGCGGCGGGCACGGCGGCATCCGGCGTGGAGACATCTGGCGTGGCGACGGCGTCGGCCACCAGTCGCACCTGAGTCTTCTCCGCCGGCTGCCCGGGATCCGCAGAGGCCACTCCCGCACAGGTCAGCGAAACCGCGAGCGATGCACCCAGAACCGAGATTCGTCCCGCACTCCGCGTGTTTCGGCGATGACGCGCCATAACTCCCCCTTGTTTTGCCATTGGATTGCTAATCGGAACAAGCCGATTCAAATGTGAGACTGGCGCGTCCCGCAAACTTTGTGTCGATCATCACGAGTGCTGAATCCGGCCTATCAGAAGGCTCAGAGGAGGACGCGCAGTGTCGCTGTTGTCGTTGCGGCAACCACAACGACCACAAGGAAAGGAGCGCGGAGCAGGAGGGCGAGGAGGGCGGCGGTGAGGCCTGCCAGTCGTTCGTCGAGTACGAGGCGGTGTTCGGTGGTGGCGGATTGGATGGCCAGCAGAGCTGTTAGCAGGCCGATCGGTAGGAGGGTGGCGATTCGCTGTATGCGAGGGTTGTGGAGGATTCGGTTGGGGACGGAGAGTCCGGACAGTTTCAGCAGGTAGCAACCGGCTGCGCCGGTGATTATGGCCCACCAGAGCATTACTGCGATTCGCTTTCTTGTGCATGCTGGGGAACGGGGGCGAGCGGATCGTGGCGGGTGGGCGTCATGGCGAGCAGTGCGGTGACTACGGCGACGAGTAGCACCGGGAGTCCGGCGGGCATGATCGGGACGGCCGATAGTGTGACCACTGCGGCCGAGCAGGCCACGATCCAGGACTGGCGGGTGGTCATTCGTGGTGCCAGCAAGGCCAGGAATGCCGCTGGGGCAACGACATCGAGACCGAGGGTGCGTGGGTCGGACAGGAGGCGGGCGCCCAGTGCGCCTGCGAGTGTGGCGAGGTTCCAGCAGAGGAATACGGCTAGCCCGGCGGTCCAGAATCCGAGCTTGGCCGCTCGGGGCTCGCGGCCTATCGTCATCGCGGCGCTCTCGTCGATCACTATGTGCGCCGCTGGAATTCGACGCCAGCCGGGCAGCCCGAGCAGTGGGGACAGGTGCATGCCGTAGAGGGCGTTGCGGGTGCCCAGCAGGGTGGCGGTGGCCGCGCCCGCGAGTGGATTTCCGCCGGCTGCGATCACACCTACCATCGCGAATTGCGATGCGCCGGTGAACATCAGGCTCGACAGGGCGCACGCCTGGGGCACTGATAAGCCCGCGGCCACCGCTAGTGCACCGAAGGACAGTCCGTAGGTTCCGGTCGCCACACCGATTCCTATGCCGTCACGAATTACCTTGGGGCGCAGATTATTCCAATCAGTACTTCGCGGTTGACCGTTGACCACCGGAACCAGCCCCCTTTCGGAACGA
Organism: Nocardia sp. JMUB6875; assembly: GCF_041154655.1. Classification (NCBI taxonomy): domain Bacteria; kingdom Bacillati; phylum Actinomycetota; class Actinomycetes; order Mycobacteriales; family Nocardiaceae; genus Nocardia; species Nocardia sp. JMUB6875. The sequence goes on along the minus strand of NZ_BAAFGR010000059.1, from coordinate 5,796 downwards.
CTCCACCCAGCGTGTCATCGGCAGCTCCGAGCACGCCATGACTAGCCCTCGTTCGGTGGCATACTTAGCATTTTCTGCTATGGATTCGATCGATCGCGCAATCCTCTGCCACCTCCAACGTGATGCTCGGATATCCAATGCGGAACTCGCCCAGCGGGTTGGGCTCAGCCCTTCGCCGTGCCTGCGGCGGGTGCGCAATCTGGAGGAGGCGGGCGCCATCACCGGCTATCACGCGCGTGTGGACCCACGCGCCATCGGCCGGAGTTTCGAGGTGCTCGTGCACGCCAATATGGGGATCAAGAATCGTCGAATGGTCGAGTCCTTCGAGGCGAAGGTGGCCGAGTTCGATGAGATCGTCGAATGTCGGCGGATGTTCGGCGATCCCGACTACCTGCTCTGGATCGCCGTCGCCGATGCCGATGCCTACGAGCAGTTCTTCATGGAGAAGCTGGCGGATCTGCCCGGCGTCGCCCGGCTGCACTCGCAGTTCACGATGAAGGTCGTCAAGACGACCGGATTCCCGCACCTGACCTGATTCGGAGCGACGCTACGGGGTCAAAGAGATCCAGCCATGGGTCTCGCCGATCTTGGCCCAGAGCACGAGAAGTACACCGACATAACCCAATACGCTCAACCCGCCGATCCACACGAGGCCCCTGCCGATCAGGTTTCTGTCGCTGATTTCGGGGTCGCCCTTCACCAGGGTCAGGAGCGGAATGTGGTAGCCGCTGTTGTCGCCGCCGTCGGGGACGGTGAAGGCTGCGATCAGCAGGAGCAGGTCGGCGAGTTGGATGAGGGGATGCTGGTCGGGGGTGGAGAGGGAGGGCGAAGAACAATGGCCATTGCCAGGAAACGATTGTCATCCGGACCCCCGATTGATTGCACCCCGCTTCTTCCATACGGTTGGCGGTCAAGGGAGATCGACAACAGGGGGAGTCGTGGGGGCATGCTGGAGCAGGGCTCGGACGGTATTGGTTGCGGGGCTTGCGCTTACCGTCATCGCCTCCGCTGGTTGTGGTTCCGATTCAGCGTCGGCCACCGCCCCTACGGTTGATCTCACAAGGCTCGACACCGGCAGTTACGCCACGAAACCGCAGCAGTTGGAGCCCAAGGATGCCAACCGCATGGGGCGGATCATGGAGGCGTTGCGGCTCGGTGATGCGGTGCCGCTGCCGAAGGATGTCGATCCGGCGTTGACGCACAATTTGGGTGGTGTGCATCCGTTCATCGATGCGAAGGCGTTCGGGACCAAGTCGGTTTTCGCGTCGTTCAGCGCCGAAGACTTCACGGCGAGCGCATCCGGGCTGGTGGCGGGGTTCGGGACGGCGGCGGGTTCGAACGAGGACACTCGCGGGCTGGGATATCAGCTTCGACATGCGGTCATGATCTTCGAATCCGATGCGGCGGCGAGCGCGGCCGCGGTGGCACTCGCGGGGATGGAATTCGACAAGGAGAAGGCGGATCCCACCGCCTCGTTTGTTCATCCGGGTGCTCACGTCGTATGGATTCCCAAGTATCAGGCGCTCGCATCCTGGTATGCGACAGGGCGATTCGTCATCTCCGACGTGGTGCACCACAACGAGAACATGGCGCTGGACAACTCGGATCTCCCTGCGCTGCTGGCTGTTTCGGACAAGGCGATCAGCATCACCGTCGACCGTCTGAAGTCGTTCCAGCCGACACCGGTGGACAAGCTCACCGAGTTGCCGTTCGATCCGCAGGGGCTGCTGCGGTTGGCACTGTTGCGACCCGACGGTGATCAGACCGCGTTCGGCATGCTCGGAACATTGAACCGTCAGACCGCCCTGCACCTGGCCGACGACCCCGACAAGGAGCGGGAGCTGTTCGACAAGACGGGGGTGGATTACATCGGATACGGTGCGGGCAAACTGGTTCGGACCCGCGACGCCGAGGCGGCCCAGAAGTACGTCGGCGAGGTGGCATTCGGGCGGTTCGTGCACCGGATCGACTCTCCGCCCGGATTACCCACCGCGCGATGCGTCAAATATCAAGGGCCGGAAACGTTTCAGTTCCCCTACCTCTGCTACGTCACCCATGGCCGGTACGCCGTCGAAATGTGGTCGCAGCAACAGCAGGATGTGTATCAGCGGATCTCGGCGCAGTACGCCATCCTGGCCAACGACAAGTAGGGGGCAGTCGTGAAGCACTTCGATGCGCGCCGATCCTTCCGCGACGCGGTGATCCTCATGGGCGGACTGGCGCTGACGGCCCTGCTGGCGGGCTGCGCGGGAACCGTCTCCGGCACTTCCGCCGCAGCCGAAATCGATGTCCGCACACTGGCTGTCGGCAACTATCCGACCCTACCGCTCGACGTCCGCGCCACCTATCACCACGAGGTCGGCGCTGGCAAGCAGCTTGCCGTCGCACGCCTGGGCGATGCCGTGATCAGCGGCCAGGACATCGATCCGAAGTTCGCGTACTCGATACTGTCCGCCGCGGACTACAGCTATGCGATCGCCAACGCCGCCAAGCCGGCCCTCGATCGCAACCATCTGATGTTCGGCTACGCGACCTCGGTCAGCGACCGTCCCCGGCTCGAGACGCTGCACATCGACGTCTCCGGGAATTCGAGCCCGCTCGGCGGGTGGGAGAACGACCCGGAGGCAACGTCTTTCAATGTCGCGGTGCTGCAGTTCCCGGACGAGCAGCAGGCTCGGACCGCAGCTGACGAGATCGAAGCCGCGGACTTCGCCGTCGCCCCCGACCAGAACGCCCACATCACCCTCGACAAGTACGCGACCGCGAAAGCCCATTGGCGGCCTGGCATTCCATCGATGGCGGCGACCATCGCCCACGGTCAGTACGTGATCAACGTCTTCGCCCGCACAACCAAACCCGAACTCGACGGCCTGAAGTCCCTCGCCACAAGGATTCTCGACGCCCAGCTACCGCTGCTGGACAAGACTCCCCCGCTGTCCCGGCGCGAGAGTCTGGCGCTCGACTACGACCCGTCGAACATGATCCGCCGCACCCTCCACCCCGGGCCGTTCCCGAGCCCGAACGCGAACGAAGTCACCCGAACTCCGCGCGGCTACCTGCACACGGTCGAGAACCAGGGCACTTGGAAGCAGCTCCTCGACGCCAACAACGTCGACCTGACCGCCACCACCCAGCAGGGCGCACTCCTGTTCCGCACACCCGACGCCGAATCCGCCACCGCCCTCTGGAACGGAATCAACGCCCTCATCCCGGGATCGGTCGAGGCGCCGCCGGGGGTTCCCGACGCGATCTGCGTCGAGAACCCCAAGCGGAATACCGCCGACTTCTCCCTGTCCTGGAACAACAGTGACCGCTACCTGTGCACCCTGCACTACGACCGCTACGTCGCCCGGGTCGCCAGCGCCCAGCTCGTCGACGCCCAGCAACGCGCCGCCGCTCAGTACGCCCTGCTCGCCAACGCCCAATACCTCTGAGCCATAGGGTTATTGGCCGTTGCACTCCGGCCCGAACACCTCCGCCGGATCGGTCGCGTCCGCACTGATCGACGACGGCCACGGCGGGCCGACCGCATCCAGCGCGCTGCGCGACGCCTCATCGCGACTCGCTCCGATGCCACCCGCGTATCGATCACCGCGGAACGCGATCGCGCCGCAACCGTCCATGAACCGCAGCACGATCGCGCACGTACTGTCCTGACATTCCGCCAGCGCACGCTCATCGGCACCGGCCTGATCCGGGTAATTCCATGAGGATCCGATCAGCCACGACTGCCCCGGCGCCGGATTCGAAACCGCGTACGCGCCATACATATGACCGTCCGGCCCGGGCTCGGCCGCCGCCGACCCGAAACCGACCCCCACACACGCCGCGGTGCAGACCACAGCGGTCAAACCTCGAAGGATTCTGTCCGTACCAGCCATCACCGTGCTCCCCTTCGATTCGGGGTACCACTTCGATTGGATGCTGTGCCACGCGACATTGAAACGCCACCCACGCGGGTGACCGGGCCTCCGTCCGCACGGTACACCGCACCACCCCCGCCGGTCCCGACAATCGCGACAATCATGCTCTGAACAGCAGGTATAGCGACGGTGCCGACAGTCGAGGCCCGGGTCAGAACATGGTGAAGACCTGCCTTGGCGAGGCCTGACGAGACCTTGCGGGTCAGAGCTCCCACTGAAGTGGTGCGTCGCTCTTGTTAGGGTCGGCAACGGCATTGCATGGGGTTGGGAAGGCGTGAGAATCGATGGCGTACACACGAAATGAGGGCGTTGTGCACGCGCCGGCCGGGAAGACAGGGCGGGTCACCGGGTTTCTGCTGATCGCGGCGGCGGTGTTGACAGTTGTCGCGTGCAGTGTGCCGGTGGCTACCTTTCGATACCAGAGCCGTTCGGAGGACGAGTATGTCTGGCGCATTGATTCCGAATGGCATTTGAGAGTTCTGGATGTCTTTCCGCTCTCGCCGTACGTGATCATCGTTCTCGTCGCCGGCGTCGCCGGGACGATTCTCGCGCTCGGTAAGGGAGCCCGGGGGCGAGTGTTGTTCTGGGCGGCTGCATTCGGGAGCGGTATGGCGCTGCAGATGGCGACGGGCGTCCTCGTCGGCTACGCGAGTGGATTCGGTGAATACACCTCTCCCGCGAGCGGCTACTGGGTTTTCGCGCTTCTGCTGCTGATTGCCATCGCGGCCCTGGTGACCGCGCTGCGGGATGCGGTGGTGGCGAAACGCGGTGTGGCGTCGGAGACAAGCGGCGGGGTCGCGACGCGGGTGGCGGGTGTGTTCCTGATTCTCGCGGCGGCGGTCGAGTTCGGGCGATCGTTCGTGCCCTTGGACGGCCACGACTTCCAGACCATTTGGAAGACCGGCGCCGATGGGTCTTTTTCCTGGATCGCAGTCCGATTCGTGGCGGCCTTGATCCTCGTGGTGGTCGTGGCCATCGCGTTGCTGGCGGGCGCCGGCGTGCGCAATCCCGCGGTTCGGGCGGCCAGCGGGGCAGCCGCCGCCTTCGTCGTCGCTTACGCGGTCAGCGCACTGGGTTTCCTGTTCGGTATCCGAGGACTCGCGTTCTGGGAGTACGCGGGCGTCGGCTTCCTACTGGTCGTGCTCACGCTGGTGCTGTCGTTCGCCGCGACCATCGCGGGGCTGGTGGCGCAGTTGACACGACCGCAACCGGCCCAGCCCAGGGCGGGATACGCACCCAATCCGTTCGCGCCCAATCCCTTCGCACCCGCTGCTCCCGCACCGAACCCGTTCGCACCCGGTACTCCCGCACCGAATCCGTTCGCACCGCCTCCCCCCGCCCCGCAGGTCGAGGCGACGGTCAAGATCCCGCCGGAACCGGCCGCGGTGCAACCGCCTCGGATGGCGAAGGTGTATGACGGGAAGGGCGCCGACGGAACGCCGGTGGTGAATCGGCCTGCGCTGGAGGGGAATACGCGGACGGCGGTGTTGGCATACCTCGAGTCCGCGCCGATCGTGTTGGCGGCTAGGAGTTTCGAACAGGATGAGTTCGCGCCGCAGGATCGGGACGTGCCGTTGAATTTCAGGACGGATGGGACCTGGGTGTGGGCGGGGGCCGTGGCGCATTATCTGCACAAGCACGGGTTGCCGCCGGAGGAGGAGTTGGTGCGGCACATCAGCGCTCGCGGATTCCGGGTGGGGGACGTCGGTGAGGCTGCGAAGGATGCGGCGATCAGGGTGATTACCGGTAGCTGAGGCGGTCAGCGGGCGGCCAGGGCGGCCGCGTAGGTGTCGCGCAGGGCTTCGAGGCGGGGGCGGGTGAAGCGGCCGGGTTCGGTGTTGTAGGTGGCGCGGCCCCTCGGGGAGACGAAGGC